>NZ_JBSGUP010000137.1:0-15297 GCF_053607985.1 Streptomyces sp. NPDC055078 | reverse complement strand
GCCACGCCTGCTTGCAGTGCGCGTTGGCGAAGGTGGCGTTGTGGCAGGGCTCGCCCGCGTCGTCGCCGAACACCGGGGCGGTCCAGGTGGAGGCGGTCCGTTCCTTGCCCGTGGTCCAGCCGGGCAGCTTGTCGAGTCCGAACTGGTACTCGGTGCCGTCGCTGGTTGTGACCTTCCAGTGCTCGCCGTTGTCGTCACCGTTGTCGGCGCCGGTCAGCTTCTGGACCTTGGCACCGTTCTCCGGGGAGATGTGCCACTCCTTGGTCACATCGTCCTGGATCAGCTCGCCTGCGGTGCCGCCGAGCATGATGGTGGCGTTGTCGAACGCCCAGCACTGCTCGCCGGAGTTGCTGTGCCCGTCGTCCGCGCAGGGTTTGTACGACCGCTCGATATAGCCGGGCTCATAGCTGAAGCCCTCGCCGATCCATGAGCCCTGGTTGTTGGTGGCAGCGGTGCGGCCGTCGGCGGACTGCGATGAGTAGCCGAGACCGACGGATGGTGTCTGCCCGCCGGGGGTCGGTACGGTCCGGACGGGGTAGTCCCAGGAGAATCCGCCGGAGGAGTGGGCGACCGACCAACTCGCCGATGGGGCAAGGCTGGTGGCCTTGTAGTTCCCCTTCGACGAGGCGTCACCGGCAGCGAGCGCGTACACGGCGGCAGTGTTGTCGTTGCCGTTGCTGTTACCGGCGGAGGCGGAGGCCGGGGCGGCGGTCACCCGGGCGGTCAGTGTGTGCGCGCCGGTGTTGTTCGTGAAGGGGACGCGCTCGGGGCGGCCGGGGCACGTGGTGCTTCCCGGCTCGGCGTACGCGGCACAGGCAGGCAGCCGCAGCAGTTGGAGCCGGGAGCCGTACGCGCCGCCCGCGCCCTGGGCGAACGCCGAGTAGTCCAGGGTGAGTTCCACCGGAGCGGGCGCCGGGCCCGTGTCCGTACGCGCCACGGTGAGCAGGGCGGCGCTGTCCCACTTACGGGCGACCGCGTGGCCGAGTGAGGTGATGTTCACCCGCGACGGCTGGGCCGTTGCGGCGGCCGGGCGGCGCTCCTTGCCGGGTGCGGCGGCGGTCACCGAGACCGGCAGTCCGCCGACCTCGGTGGCCGGCCCGGGTCTCTGGCCGGCCCGCGCCGCCGCTCCCGGTGGCGCGGCGGGGCTCAGCGCCACGTCGGCACTCCCCCGGGCGGGCCATACCGCCGGGTCCAGTGCCTTGGCCGCCGCCTTCTTCGCCGGGTCGGCGGGACGCGGTTTCGCGTTGAGGTTCTTGGTGCGCACCGGGTCCGGGTTCCTGGCGATCCCGGGGAGCTTGGCGTCGTCGGCGAACGCGGGCAGCGCCTCGACCGTACTCGCCGACAGGGCGAGGGAGACGCCGAGCACCAGGGTGCCTATCGCGAGCCGGGGCAGACGGGAGGCGAGCAGTCGACCGCGCAGGGGCATCTCACAACTCCACAGGGCAGTGAAGGGACGGGGAGGGGCAGCGCTCGTTCAGACGGGGACGGGCCACGCTCGTTTCAGACGGGGAGGGGCAGCGCTCGTTCAGTGGTCCGGCGGGCGGCGGGCGGGACACAGTCCCCGCCTCCCGCCGGACGTGGGGAACTAGAGGGTGGAATCGCCGGTGGGTTCGCTCATGCGGACGACCGTGATGGGGTCGACGGCTCCGGCGTAGACGCGGACCTCGTCGATGGCTCCGGCGAAGTACTCGCTGCCCCCTCCCCGCGCGGAGCGGCCGATCTGAAGGCCGCCGCTGGAGGGCCAGGTGGTGTGGTCGTAGACCTTGGCGGCCGTCCGGGTCGGCCGGCCGTCCACATACAGCCGCACCTCGTGGGTGAACGCGTCGTAGACCACGGCGAGGTGCTGCCCGCCGACATCCGTGCTGGGCAGGGCTTCGTCCTCGGTGATCGTGGTGGTCGTGGCGGTGGCGCTGTCCGCGTCGGTGACGGCCAGTTCCCACTTCTGGGTCGCCGCCTGGTAGCGCACGGCCACCCGGTCCGTGTGCACTCCGGGGAGGGAGAGCACGGTTTGAGTCCGGGTGGGGTCCAGGGTGGTGGGCCGGACCCGCAGTCCGACGGTGTAGCTCGCGGCTCCCGAGACGATCGTGCTGTCGGTGGACGCCCAGTCGCCGGTCGCGCCCAGCGCCAGATGGCCCTGGTCGGCGAGGGCCGAGTCGTCGAACTCGGTGGCGGGGTGGTAGAGCGACGCACCCGCGTTCAGCCGGAGCGGCTGGCCCGGGTTCGCCCCCGCCGTCTGCATATTGGGGGACGCGCCGTTCACCGCGCTTTCGAGGGGCCAGTACCCCTTGCGTTCCGGCTTGACGGTCATCAGGCTCGCGACCTGCGCATCGGGCAGCACCCGGTCGAAGACCCGGATATCCGCGAGATCGCCGTGGAAGTGGTCGCGGTAGCCGCTCTTGGCGAGGACCCGGCCGATCTGGAGGCTGCGCAGCGATGACCACACCGTATGGCGCTTGGCGGTTCCGGCGAGCACTCCGTTGACATGGATACGGAGTTCGGGGCCGCCGGCCGCGCTCGCGTTGTAGACGCCCGTGATCAGCGCCCACTCGTCCTGTTTGACCTGGACGCCGGTGGCGGTGGCACGCCAGTGGCTCATGGCGTCCACGTCGAAGTCCGGCGTGGAGAACACCCAGGCCCGGTCGATGGCGTCGTAGCCGAGGACGAAGCCGGGTTCGCCGGTGCTGTCCTGGCTCACCACGGCCATGTCGCGGTCGAGGGAAGCGGGGCGGGCCCAGGCGCTGACGGCGAAGCTCTTGCCGGTGTCCATCACCGTGCCCCAGGCGTCCAGATATCCGTTGGCGGTGCCGTCGAGCCGGGCCGCGCTGTCCGCCCGGCCGCCAGGGCCCGGGGTCTCGAAGGTCACCCCGGTGCCGACGACGGCCGGATGGCGGCCCGTCTCGTCGTGGGCCTCGGTGCTGCCGGCGATCTCCGCCAGACTCCACTGGCCCGCCGCCTGTTTTCCGTCGGTGACCAGGAAGTCGTAGTACGCCGGAACGAGGTTGGAGTTGTTGGCGTTGTCGTACGCCAGGACGGTGACTCCGTGCCGCCCCGCCCAGGTCGGGGTCCAGCGCACGGTGACGGGAGCGCCCGCGGTCACCGGTATGACCTTGGTCGGCTCGTCGTCGAAGAAGTAGCGGTACTCCTTCACATCCCGGTCGGCGGCCTTGAAGGTGAAGGTGCCCTCGGTGCCTACGCCGTGGTGCCAGGCGTCATCGGCCGGATACTCGGGGGAGGTGACACTCGGCGGTTTGGGGCGGGTGCTGTCCCAGACGATCTCGCAGCGCGGGGCGCTCCAGGGTCCCCAGGCGTCGCCGTCGAAGGCCCGCGCGTCCCAGGAGAGCACGGTGTTCTGGGTGATCTGCGGCGTTCCGGCGGGCCGCTGGGTGACCTGGTGGGAGAACGGCGTACCGGCGTTGGGGGCCTTGTAGCCCGTGTCCGCCGTGTAGTTGCGCTCCACTCCGGCGGCATCCTTGTACCAGACCCGGAACTGCACCTTGACCTGGTCCGTCTGGCTGCCGCCGTGGTCGGGGTCCCGGGCCTCGGTCCGCAGCATCGGCAGGACGTCCGTATAGGGCCGGGTGGTGCCGGAGCGGCACTTGCCGCCCGGGTTGGATGTCATCAGACCGGTGGCGATCTGCCGGGGTGGAGTGTTGTACTCGATCTTGAGGTAGCTGTTGCCGCAGATGCGTTTCCAGCCCGGGTAGTCGGTCTCGTCCTTGGCCCGCAGTCCGAGTGACATGCTCTTCCAGGAACCGGCGGTCGCCGTCCGTACCTCCGTGAGGAGTTCACCGTCGGTGAAGTGCAGATTGGCGCTGTTCGAGCAGGAACTCGTGGGTGAGATACGGGTGTTCACCGTGCCGAGCGGGTCGATCCAGTCGTCCTTGGTGTTGGTCCAGTTGCTGGCCGATGTGATGGTCCGGTCCTTGCCGCCGATCCGGTACAGATCGACGGGTTCGGCCTTGGCGTCCGCCCAGTAGACCGCGCCCACCCGGGCGGAGAACTGGGCGCTGAGGATCTGTTTGCCCGCGTAGGTGGCGAGCGGGAAGGTGAACAGCAGGCGTCGCACTCCGATACCTGCGCACCGGGTGGGCTCGTAGTTGACGGGACACTTGCCCATGCCCGCGGTGCCCGAGTAGGCCCAGTCCTGCTCGCCCGGCATGCCGGACATCACCGAGGTCCAGGCGGTGCGGCTGATCGTCTTGGGGATGGGGTCGATCACCACCGGATAGCTGGTGTCCCGGCCCCGGAGCAGCCGGGTGTCCGGCGTCAGGGTGATACGGCCGGGCGTCACCTCCAGGCCGACCGGGGCTTTGCGGCCCGCGTCCACGGCGTCGAGGTCGGCGGTGGGGGCGGGAACCCTCGGCGTGGGAGCGCTCGGCGTGGGAACCCTCGGCGTGGTGTGCGTCGGGTTCACCGCGCTCCGGGTCACGGGCCCTGGGCTTGCGGGCGCCCGGTTTGCGGGCCCCGGGGTCATCGCGCTCGGCGTCACCGCGCGGGCGGTGCGGCGCTCGGCGGCGGCCGTGCCGGTGCCGGTGCCGGTGCCGGTGCCGGTGCCGGTGCCGGTGACCGTACGGCCTGCCGGGGTGGCGCCGGAATCCCACATCACGGGCTTGGCGGATGCGAAGACCGTGCCGCCGGACACCGCGTCCACCGCCCGCAGAACTCCGGCTCCGGTCTTCTCGACCTCGAGCCCCTTGGTACTCACCCCGAGCGCGATCCGGGTCAGCTCGGGGTTGGCCGCGGCCTCGGCGCTCTTCACGATCAGGTAGTGCCCAAAGCCCTCGCTGTCGGCCCGGACCGCCAGATCCACGCCGGGCAGGACCTCCGCGTACCGCGCCGTGTCACCGGAGACCTGGGGCGCGGGCAGCGCGCCGCCGGGCCAGGTCAGCGCGTACTCACGGCCCGCGCGGCCCATCCTCGCGAAGGGGCCGGTCCCGCCGCCGGAGAACTCCAGCTCGACCGTCGCCGCCTTCGGCGACCAACTCCCGTCCCCACTCCGTACGAGTGTGTCGTCGACGGCGAGCCAGCGCCCGTTCCGCTGGGTACGGACCGGCTGGGTGTGCTCATGCGCGGTGAAGGTGCCGCTCGGATTGGCGTACACATCCCGCCGCTCCTGGCGCAGGCCGGTGACCTCCACCGGTTTCCCGCCGGTCTTCGCCGCGCGCTGCGCCAGTTGTTCGGTGGTCGCCTCGCCGCTCTTGACGGCGGCGCGCACGGCACGCTCCTCGGCGGACCGCGCGGCCAGAGCCGTGCCGGGCGCCGATGCGGATGCCGGCGCGGATGCGGCCGGAGCCGGCAGGGCGACGCTCCCGGCGGCCACCAGGGCCGTGAGCAGTGCGGCGATCAGTCCCGTACGACTCATACGTCCCCCGTGGTCCGTGCCGGTGGCGCCGGTGTCGGTCGTGTCAGCGGTGCGGTTGCCGGCTGTCCCCGTGCCGGAAGTGCGGGTGCCGGTTTCCGTTGCATCGGTGTCAGTGGTGCCGGTATCAGAGGTGCCGGTATCAGCGGCGGCAGGTCTGCCGGACAACGCCCCCGTCATCGGACGACCGCCCCGAAAGCCGTCCCACCGGCCGGAACACCGCCCGTGCCAGGGGTGTAGGACACGGCCGGTGCCGCACCGCTGACCGCCGTCCAGTCGAACCCGTACACGGCCCCCGGTGCCGCACCCGCCGGGTTGACCACACCGGCGAGCAGGTGCTGGGGGGTCGCTCCGAGGCTGCTGCCCGCGAACATCTGGTGCTCGGGCACGCCCGGGATGCCGTAGCCGGGGTCGAGCCAGGCGTCCGACACCCCCAGATCCGCCTGGACGGGGAGGATCTGCACGCCGCCCTTGTCGAGATGTTCGCCGGAGGACTCCTTGCCCGGTACTCCGACGGCGAGCTTGACGGTCGCCCCCGAACCCACCTGGGTGGGCGCGAGATTGGCCAGTGCCACCTGCTGGCCGAAGAAGTCACCGGCCGTGGCCTGTGTCTCGACATCGGTGAGATCCTGGTGGACCAGGCCGTGCACCGTGGTCAGCGTCCGGTCCGGATTGACCCGGTAGACGGCCGCGCCGCCCGCGTCCACCAGCGTCCCCAGGTCCTCGCCGGGGGTACCGACCGCCAGTTGGGCCCCGATCGGTGCCGTGTCCGCGGCGGCCCGGTGCGCCACCATGGCGACCGAGGTGCCGAAGCGGTCGTACGGCTCGGGGCGGGTGTCGTCCGTCGCGGCGGCCGGCTGGCCGAAGCCGAAGACCGGATCGGGTACCCCGGCGGTGTTGAGGGACGGGCGGAAGACATTGACGGCGCCCGCGAAGGGCACCGTGCCGGTGGACTCGCCGGGCACGCCGACCGCGAAGTACCGGTCGGTGGAGGCGAGGGCCGCGCCGAAGCGGTCGCCCGGCTCCGGGTCCTCCCACACCCCGGCGGACCCCTGGTCGACCACGGAGAGAGTGAGTGGGCTGCCGCTCAGATAGTGGAGCTGGCCGGAGTCGACGCCCGACGCCGTGTCCTCGCCGGGGACCCCGATGACCAGGAAGGGCTGCGAGGTGGCGGTGGTACCTCCGGTCAATGCGAAGCCGAACAGGTCACCGGCCTCGGCCCCGCCCGCCGCCGTCACTCCCGTCTGGTCGTACGCGGTGGGCGCCGCTCCGGCGGTCAGACCACCGACTGACCCGTGCATGACATACACAGAACCGGCGTCGCGGGCCGTACCGACATCCTTGTACGGGGCACCCACGGCCAGATCGCTGCAGCCGTCCCTGTTCAGGTCGGCGTGCTGAAGCGACTTGCCGAACCGGGCACCCGCTTCCGCCGAGCCGGGCACCGAGGGCAGATCCTGGTCCAGTTGCACGACTCCAGCGGTACCGCCGTAGACGACCGTGACCCGGCCCGCCAGCGCCTTTCCCCCGACGGTCGCGTCCGGGTCCGCGATCGCGGTGTCACGTAAACCGTCGCCGTTGTAGTCCGACTCCACCCCTGTACAGGCGGCCGAGGCGTACGCACTCCCCGAGCCGGCCGCGACCGGTACCCCGGCGGCGAGCAGGGTCACCGCCAGCCATACCGTGAAACCTCTCCGAACACTCCCGTCCCTCGTCACAACAGCCCCCCGGCGTGTTCATAGGTGTGGCGGTCCAGCGGAGATCGCTCCGGGCACCGTAAGGGAGTGTTCGACCACACCGGGAGTCACCGGGTCCCCGCAGGAAGCTGCTGTTGCAGGAGCCTGCCCCCCTCACATTGCACATCATTTGGACATGACAGGGGTGAATCGACAGCCCAGGACCGACCAGTGCCCGCTCGCTACGGCTTGCGCCCCACCGCGCAGTACGCGTCGACGGCGAGCGCCGCACCCGGCTCGGGGCGCCAGTCGGTGACCGGGACGACACCGGGCTCGGCGAGCGTCAGCCCCTCGAAGAATCCGGCGATCTCCTCGACGCTGCGGACGTAGTACGGAATCGCTCCGCTGCTGTTGTACGCCTCCGACGCGGCGATCATGCCCTCGCTGGTGGATGTGCTGTCGCTGATCACCAGATGGCTGCCGGACGGCAGACCGGCCATCAGATCCGACACCAGCGTCCTCGCCTGCTCGTAGTCGGCGACATGGCCCAGGACATTGAGCAGCATCAGACCCACCGGGCGGGAGAGGTCCAGGGTCCCCGCCGCGTTCCGCAGGATCGCGGCGGGCTCATGGAGATTGGCGTCGATGTAGGCGGTCTTCCCCTCGGGGGTACTGGTGAGCAGCGCACGCGCATGGGCCAGCACCAGGGGATCGTTGTCGACGTAGACGATGTGCGCCTCGGGCGCTATGCGCTGGGCGACCTCATGGGTGTTGTTGGCGGTGGGCAGACCGGTACCGACATCGAGGAAGTCGCGGATGCCCTGTTCTCCGGCCAGATACTGGACCGCCCGCCCGAGGAACAGCCGGCTGGTGCGCGCGACATCGACCAGGCCCGGGAAGATGTGCTTGATGTGGTCGCCGAGTTCACGGTCGACCTCGTAGTTGTCCTTACCACCGACAAAATAGTTCCAGAACCTGGCGGAGTGCGGCTTCTTGGTGTCGATCCGGGCACGTACCTCGGCGGCGGAGATCAGCCTGGGGTCGCGGTCAGCCATGAAAGCGCCTCCTGTGAAGCATCATTCTAGTTGAATAGGCCACCAACCTAATCGAAAGATCCAAGCCACGCCTACTCCCCCTTCTCCGGACTTACCATCGACCCCGGCCCATCTCCCGGAGCGGGTACAAGTGTTGGCGCGACCGGGGGTCAAGCCCTGCCGGGACGCCCGCTCAAGCGGCCCGGGCAAACGGTTCGGGCAAACGGTTCGGGCAAACGGTTCGGGCAAGCGACTCGCTCAAGCGGCCCGCGCGGGCGATGCGTACGGAGACCGCGCCGGACAGCGTACGGTCCGGCGCGGCTTCCGCTCGCAGACTCGGGGAGTCGGCTCAGAGAACCACCCCAGGGAGTCGGCTCAGGGAGTCGAATCGAGGAACCGGCTCAGGGAAACGGCTCCCGTCCCCGCCTCAGCCGACGTTCACGTCCACGCACGCGTAGAACGCGTTGGGGGTGTCCGCGATGTTCCAGACCGCGAGTACCTTCTGCTCGCCGCTCAGACCGCTGAAGTCGACCTGATGCGTCACGGTCGAACCGGGCCGGGCGCCGCCGTCGTTGAACTCGGCGATCTTCGAGCCCCCGGCGTAGTACTCCCAGGTGCTGGTCGCATGCTGTGCGGTCAGCCGCCAGCTGAAGCTGGTCGACTGGCCGACGGGCGTGACATGCCAGCCCTTGCCGTCGTCGTCCAGGTCGGAGAACGCGCCATTGCCGCCGCTACAGCTCGTCAGGCCCTTGGGGCCCTCGACGCTCTGCGGTTCGTACTTGATGGAGCCGCAGGGAATCGTGCGGGCGGCACACTGAGCCTGCCGGCTCGGGGGTGAGGAGATATAGCCGTGCGCGCTGGCCGAGCCTGCGGGGAGACTCACGGCGAGGAGCGGTGCGATTGCCGCGCCGATAACGATGGCGAGCTTCCTTTTCCCGTACATGTCAACTCCTTCTCTGCGGAGATCC
This sequence comes from Streptomyces sp. NPDC055078, assembly GCF_053607985.1. Classification (NCBI taxonomy): domain Bacteria; kingdom Bacillati; phylum Actinomycetota; class Actinomycetes; order Kitasatosporales; family Streptomycetaceae; genus Streptomyces; species Streptomyces sp. NPDC055078. Next base: position 6,260 of record NZ_JBSGUP010000137.1, on the reverse strand, counting down.
GGCACTGCCTGCCCGGATCTCGACAAGGGGGACATTGCGAGGATGCGAACGTGCGGTGAATCGGGCGGCAACCGGCCGTGGGGGCACCGGCAGTCGGCACCTTCCCGACGCTGTCCGCATCACTCCTTGGTCCAGACCATAGCGCTTGACAGTTCTCGGTCAAGCCATTCGGAATAACTCGCTCCGCCACCTGGCGAGGCGACACCCGTGGCTTGCTGTCGCCGGCGGCCAGGGGCCGGTTGCCAGAAGGCGGGATGATGCCGGCCTCTCGCAGGTCCGACCGCAGTCGGCCGGGGATGGGCCGCCCCAGCAGGGTGGCCGACTGCCCGATCTCCTCCGGTGAGCGGCTCCGACGACGACAGCGGTCACCGCGGGATGGCCGAGCCCTCGTACGAGCAGTCCAGGCGCGCTCCGAGCCCCCGGGGGTGGATCGGCCCAGATCGGCTGGGTGTCCGGGCCTCCCGGTTCGATGAGCCGCCCCACCATGGTGCACAGCACATGGGAGTCGCGCGGCTCGTCGCGCCAAGCACGAGGAGGATCAGGGGTGTTCCGGCAGGAGTTCGGCCAGAAGGCCGCGTATGCGCTGCTCTATCTCGTCCCGGATGGGACGGACCGCATCGACTCCCTGTCCGGCCGGGTCGTCGAGCTTCCAGTCCAGATATCGCTTGCCGGGAGAGACGGGGCAGGTGTCGCCGCAGCCCATGGTGATCACCACGTCGGACGCCTGCACGGCCTCGGTGGTCAGCACCTTCGGTCTCTCGGCGGACATGTCGATACCGGCCTCAGCCATGGCCTGTACGGCGGCCGGGTTCACGGCGTCGGCGGGTGCGGAACCTGCCGAGCGGACCTCGACACGGTCACCGGCGAGGTGGGTGAGGAAGGCGGCGGCCATCTGGGAGCGGCCGGCGTTGTGGACGCAGACGAAGAGGACCGACGGCCTGGGCCGGGTGTCAGACATGGGCGGGTCCTTCCGGGACGGCGGGCGGTCCTTCCGGGACGGCGGCCGGTCCTGCCGCCGTGGCGGGTCGGGGGAAGTAGCGGCGCGCGGCCAGGGCGACATGGACGAGCCCGATGAGTACCGGTACCTCGATGAGGGGGCCGACGACTCCGGCGAGTGCCTGGCCGCTGGTGGCACCGAAGGTGGCGATGGCGACCGCGATGGCGAGTTCGAAGTTGTTGCCCGCGGCGGTGAACGCCAGCGTCGTCGCTCGCGGGTAGTCCAGTCCGACCGCCCTGCCCAGCGCCATGGACCCGGCCCACATGAGGCCGAAGTACACCAGCAGCGGGAGGGCGATGCGGGCGACGTCGAGGGGCCGGGAGGTGATGGCGTCGCCCTGGAGGGCGAAGAGGACGACGATGGTGAAGAGCAGTCCGTAGAGGGCGAAGGGGCCGATACGGGGGATGAGTTCGGTCTCGTACCAGTCGCGGCCCTTGGCTCCCTCACCGAGCCGGCGGGTGAGGTATCCGGCGGCGAGGGGGATGCCGAGGAAGATGAGGACGGCGCGGGCGACGTCCCAGGCGGAGATGTCCAGGCCGGTGCCGGCGAGGCCGAGCCAGCCGGGGAGCAAGTCGAGGTAGAACCAGCCGAGCAGGCCGAAGGCGAGTACCTGGAAGACGGAGTTCAGGGCGACGAGGACGGCGGCGGCCTCGCGGTCGCCGCGGGCCAGGTCGTTCCAGATGACGACCATGGCAATGCAGCGGGCGAGGCCGACGATGATCAGCCCCGTACGGTACTCGGGCAGGTCGGGGAGGAAGATCCAGGCGAGGGCGAACATCAGCGCCGGGCCCACGATCCAGTTCAGGACCAGGGACCACACCAGCAGGGGCCGGTCACGGGTGACGGTGTCCAGGCGGTCGTAGCGCACCTTGGCCAGGACCGGGTACATCATCACCAGCAGCCCGACCGCGATCGGCAGCGACACCCCGTCGACGGTGACCTTCGCCAGCGCGTCCCCCAGTCCGGGGACGAGACGGCCCAGACCCAGCCCGGCGGCCATCGCGAGCACGATCCACCCGGCGAGGAACCGGTCCAGGAACGACAGCCGCCCGGCCATCGGCCCCGCGGGTGCCTGCGTGGTGGCGGCCTCGGCGCTCACGAAACGGGTCCTGCGGACACGGACACGGACGCGGTCTCGGTCCCGGTCCCGGTCTCGGTCCCGGTCTCGGTCCCGGTTTCGGTCCCGTCCGAGGGCTGCCCGGCGGCGCGGGTGAGGATCGCGGCGAGGCGGTCGGTCATCTGCGGAATCAGCCGGTAGTACACCCAGGTTCCGCGCCGCTCGGAGTCGATGAGCCCGGCCTGCTTCAGCAGCTTGAGGTGGTGGGAGATCGTCGGCTGCGACTGCTCGAAGGCCGGGGTGAGGTCGCAGACGCATACCTCCCCGCCCGCGCGGGAGGCGATCATCGACAGCAGCCGCAGCCGCACCGGGTCGCCCAGCGCCTTGAACACCTTCGCCAGGACGGTGGCCTGGTCCTCGTCCAGCGGCGCGGTCAGCAGCGCGGGGCAGCACCCGGCGGCACCGCCCCGGCTCAGCGGCCACAGCTCTTGTTTCGACATGCTTCTATGTTGACGTTTTTCTATTCAAGGCGCAACCTTGAATAGACAGATTTCAATGAAGGCAGTCCGGAGAGATCAGGGAGACCACCATGTCCCGCGCCCAGCTCGCACTCAATGTCGCCGACCTCGAAGCGTCGGTCGCCTTCTACTCCAAGCTGTTCGGCGTCGAGCCGGCCAAGCGCCGCCCCGGCTACGCGAACTTCGCGATCACCACCCCGCCGCTCAAGCTCGTCCTCATCGAGGGCGAGCCGGGCCAGGAGACCCGCCTGGACCACCTCGGTGTCGAGGTCGACACGACCGAGGAGGTCGCCGCCGCCACCACCCGGCTCAAGGACGCGGGTCTCGCCACGTTCGAGGAGAACGACACATCCTGCTGCTACGCCCTTCAGGACAAGGTGTGGGTCCACGGCCCGGGCAGGGAGCCGTGGGAGGTCTACGTCGTCAAGGCCGACGCCGACCAGCTGGGCCAGAGCCCCGCCCCGGGCGGCGACGCATGCTGTGCCGCGCCGAACTAGACCGTCGCCGCAGAACTGGACCGTCGCCTTCAGTCGTCATGCTCACGCCTCAGCGCGGGCGGGTTCGGCGGCCGGTGGCCGGTGGCACCACGGAATGGCCCGCCCCGTCATGAGGCGGCGGCGGGCCGGGGCGCCGAGTCGGACGCCGCCGCGCAGAACTTGGCGACGGCCGGGTGCCACGGGCGGCCGGGCGGTCCCGTGAGAACGAGGGTGCGTTCGAGGCGGGGAGTGAGGGAGATCATCGTCAGCGCCTCGGGCAGCATGGGTCCGGCCAGGGACGGCAGGACGCTGACGCCGATCCGGGATTCGACCATGCCCATGAGGGTGGTCAGTTCCCGTACGTGCAGGGTGGGCCGGTAGCGGAGCCCGGCCATGGTGTGCAGACGTCTGATCTGTGGTTCGCAGCCGCCGTCGGAGACGATCAGCGGATCGGCGAGCAGCTCGGACAAGTCCGTCTCGCCGCGTCGGGATGCCGGATGATCGCGTCGTACGAGGCCCCGGAAGTCGTCGCGCGCGACGGTGACGCCTCGTTCGGCGGGATCGTCGGCATCGGCGGGATCCACCACGATCGCGGCATCCGCCACCCCCTTCTCCAGCCATTCGACCACCTCGGCGTCGCTGCCCTCCAGCAGCCGTACCTGGACACTCGTCAGGCGCTGCCACGCGAGAAGCAGCTCCGGCACCAGCCGGTGACACGCGGTCGGCGTCGCGGCGAGCGTCACGGCCTCCGCCGTCTCACCGTGGGCCTCCCGTGCCACCGCGACGAACGATCGGTGCGATGCCAATACGGATTGGGCGTGCGGTAGCAGCGTCTCGCCCAGCGACGTCGGCCTCACCTGTGGCGAGCGGTGCACGAGTCGTCCGCCGACCAGCCGTTCCAGAGCGGCGAGGGCATGGGACACGGACGACTGCGTCACCCCCAGCTCGTCCGCCGCGGCACCGAACCCGCCCCACTCGCAGACCGCCGCGAAGATACGCAACTGCTGAATCGTGACATCCATCGACATGCACCCTCTTCATGCAGTCATGAGCAGAATCAATTTGATTCATACTCCTGGGCTCTGATGATAGGCACCAGGACCGTGATTGCGAAGGAGAGCAGCGGCATGTCATCCCAGAGAGCCAACGAGCCGGCCGAACGCCGTGCCGCCGCCTCGGCGACCACTGCATCGGACTCCGGCACCACCGGCTCGGCCACCACTGCCTCGGATTCCGGCACCACCGCATCGACGGCCGGCGCTCACGGTGCCGGGGGTGCCGGGGGTGCCGGAGGTGCCGCCGGTGCCCTCAGAGGCCCGCTGTTCCAGTTCCTCGCGCTCACCCTGGCCTGGGGCGCGAGTTTCCTCCTGATGAGCGTCGCCCTCAGGGCGCTCAGCCCGGCCCAGGTGGCCATCGGCCGGATGCTCCTCGGGGCGGCGACCCTGGCAGGGCTCATGGCCGTCACCCGCAGACCATGGCCGCGTGAGCCCCGGATTCTCGCTCATCTCGCCGTGGCCGGTCTGCTGATGGGCATCGCGCCGTTTCTGCTCTACGCCTGGGCCGGACAGTACATTCCGTCGGGACTGTCCAGCATCTACAACGCCTCCGTCCCGATCACCACCATGCTGATCGCCCTCGCCGCCCTGCCCGGCGAACGGCTGACCAGGACGAGATCCGCCGCCCTTGTCGCCGCGGCCCTCGGTATCGTCGTCCTCGCCGCACCCTGGACGTTCACCAGCGGCGACAGCGACGGTCACTACTACCTGGCACAACTCGCCTGCCTGGGGGCGGCGGCATGTCTCGGCTCGGGGTTCGTCTATCTGCGCCGGTTCGTCGCCAGGTACGACTACGACTCGATCACCATCGCGGCCACCCAGGTCGGCATCGGCGCACTCGAATCCCTCCCGCTGATCCCTTTCATCGCCCTCACACCGATCACGCCCGACCCGGCGGCCATCGCGGCGGTCCTGGCTCTGGGCACGATCGGCACCGGCATCGCCTACATATGGAACACGAATGTCGTCAAAGCCTGGGGCGCGACCGCCGCCGCCGGCGTCACCTACCTCATGCCCGTCGTCGGAGTCGCTCTCGGGATCCTCGTCCTCGGCGAGACTCTCCGCTGGAACGAGCCTGTCGGCGCCGTGATCGTCATCCTCGGTGTCCTCATCAGCCACAAGAGACTCACGATCCCACGCACCCGTCGCCTCCGTCGCACCCGCCCGGACGTGCCCCCGCCACACGAGAACCCCGGTCGCTGAGGCCGGAACGACCGGCCCGGGGATCGACTGCCCCGGCCGTCGACACCAGAGCGCACCGTCGGCCGTGGGTCACAGGTGCATGTCCTTGGCGATGATGGTCTTCATGACCTCACTGCTGGTGCCGCCGTAGCTGCGGCTGACCCGGGTGGTCCGCGTAGAGGCGGGCGATCGGGTATTCGAGCAGGATGCTCGGCCCCGAGATACCGGCCGCCGCCCCGATCTGTTCCCTGTTCACCGACTGGTAGCCGCGCTCGGTGAACAGCCGTGCGCCCGCCGCGAGCAGGGCTGCCCGGCGCGAAACCGGGTTGAGGTCATCCAGGCCATCCTGCGGATCCGGCCGCCCCTGGCGGACGTGTCCCCGGCCGGGTCAGCTCTTCCGGGCCTCGATGAGGAAGCGCTGCGAGTAGGACACAAAGGGGCCATGGCGCTCGATGAAGTCATGAAGCTCCGTCAGACGCTCGCGATAGGCGTCGACGGTGAAGCCCGGGACGGTCCAGATCACCTTGCGCAGGAAGTGGACCACCGCCCCGATGTCGTAGAACTCCATCCGCAGTGCTTCCTGGCGTACGTCGACCACCTCCAGGCCCGCCCTTTCCGCGCTCGCGGTGGCCGCGAGCGGGCTGGCACCGGCTGTGGTCGCGAACGGTCCCAGGTACGGATGGACCGAGGTCTGCCCCGGCCCCATCATGAACTCGGTCAGCTCGCGCACCGACCCGGAGCCGACCTGCTGGGAAAGGTAGGTGCCACGCGGACGCAGAACCCGGCGGACCTCGTCCCAGCGGGTCACCACCGGATGACGGCTGACGACCAGATCGAAGTGGTCCGACGGGAACGGCAGGTCGGCCGTGTTGTCGACCTCAGCGACGGTCGGACCGAACCCCGCAAGGTTGCGCCGGGCGATCTCTGCGTTCGGCGGCCATGATTCGGTCGCCGCCACGACCGGTGGGGCGACCG
>NZ_JBSGUP010000136.1:0-15315 GCF_053607985.1 Streptomyces sp. NPDC055078 | reverse complement strand
GAGACCGACGTGCTGGTGCGGGCAGGGCAGTTGATCCACCGGACGGTCAGCGCGCCGCCGACAGCTCCCGTTTGAGGATCTTTCCGGTCGCGGTCATGGGGAGGGCGTCCCGGAACTCGATGATCCGGGGGTACTTGTAGGCGGCCATGGTCTCCTTGCACCACCGCACGAGTTCGTCCTCGGTGAGCGTGGAACCCGGTTTGCGGATGACGTACGCCTTCACCTCCTCACCATGGCTGGGGTGGGGCACCCCGGTCACGGCGGCGAGGCTGACCTCCGGGTGGGTGAGCAGGATCTCCTCAAGTTCCCGGGGGTACACATTGAAGCCGCCCCGGATGATCAGATCGGTGGTGCGGTCGATGATGAAGACGAAACCGTCGGCGTCGCGCCGGCCGATGTCCCCGGTGCGGAACCAGCCCTGTGGGTCGATCGCCTCGGCGGTCGCCTCCGGCCGGTCGAGATAGCCCTTCATCACATTGTGGCCCCGGATACGGATCTCCCCGGGCTCGTCCGGGCCCGCGTCCGTACCGTCCTCGCGGACGATCCGCACCTCCACGCCCCACACCGGGCGTCCGATCGAACCGGGTTTACGCGGGCCGTCCATCCGGTTGAAGGTGGCGACCGGGCTGGTCTCGGAGAGTCCGTAGCCCTCAAGGACGGGCACGCCGAAACGTTCCTCGAATCCCTTCAGCACCTCGACCGGCAGGGCGGACCCGCCGGAGACGCTGACCCGCAGATTCCGGGCGATGCCCGGGAGGTCGAAGCGGTCGGCCGCCTCATGGGTCAGCAGCGCCCAGTACATCGTCGGGACCCCGGCGAAGAAGGTGACCCGCTCGCGCTCCATCGCCGCCAGCGCCGCCCCCGCCTCGAAGCGGGGCAGCAGAACGACCGTCGCGCCGCTCGCGAAGCCCGCGTTCAGGTGCACGGTCTGGCCGAAGGAGTGGAAGAGCGGCAGCGCGACCAGGTGCACATCGTCGGGGGACGCGGCGAACAGCCGGTTGGCCAGCAGTGCGTTCTGCACCATGTTGCTGTGGGTCAGCTCGGCGCCCTTGGGTCTGCCGGTCGTACCGCTGGTGTAGAGCACCACCGCCGTGTCGGTCTCCCGGGTCGGCACGGTGTCGAACCCGGCGGGCGCCCCCTCGGTGAACTCCGCGAGCGTGGGGTGCCCATCGGTGAACTCCGCGAGCGTGGACGTCCCGGCGGAGGGGGAGCCGCCGGAGGGGGTACTGCTGGAAGGAGAGCCGGCCGAGGGGGAACCGCCGGAGGGAGCGCCGGCCGAGGGAGCGCCGCTCAGCCCCTCGGCAGTGATCACGACGAAGTGTTCACAGCCGGGCGCCGCCGCGAACGCCGCCGCCCCCGCCTTCCCCGTCGGCAGCCGGTCGTTGCCGTCGAAGCAGAAGTACGCCTTCGCCCCCGAGTCCTGGAGGTGATAGGTGATCTCACGCTCGGTCAGCAGAACGTTCAGCGGCACCACCGTCGCCCCGGCCTTGAGGATGCCGTAGTAGACGACGGGGAAGGCCGGGAGGTTCGGGCAGCTCAGGGCGACCCGGTCGCCCGGCCCGATGCCGTGCGCCGCGAGTCCCGCCGCGACGCGGGCGGCGGCGGCGTCGACCTCCGCGTACGTCAGACGGGCGCCGTCGAGGACGAGCGCGTCGCGGTCCGGGTGCTCCCGGGCGGTGTCCGCCAGCAGTACGGCCAGATTGAGCATGTGCGTGTCTCCTGTGTCGGCGCAGGGGGGCGCGGGGGGCGCAGGGGGGCGCGGGGGCGGCCGTCAGCCGCGCAGCGCGGAGGCGAAGATCCCGGGCAGGGCGGTCCAGCGGGGCCCGGCGGCAAAGCCGGTGAGCAGCCGGCCGGTGGTCGCGGCGGTCCTGTTGGTCACGAACCACGGCGGCTTCGGGGAGATCGACGGCTCACCGTGCAGGACCGACCGGGGCGCGGGGCGGAACGGCCCCCGGACCACCGTGCGTTCCGGCCCGTCCAGCAGAACGGCGTTGTGGACCACGCCGATCCCGCTCTGTACATCGTCGACGGTGTGCCCGGGGAAGGCTCCCCAACTGGCGGTGGCGGTCAGATAGCCGACACCGGTCCAGGCGTTCACGGCGACCGTGCCGTAGCGCAGCCGGGCGATCGCCTCGTCCAGGGCGGGGCCGAGGGCGGACAGCGTACGGGGGTGGGCGATGAGGTTGACGCCGAGCGTGCCGGCGAACTTCTCGTTCACGGTGTCGACCGCGTCGGCCAGGAAGGCTCCGGGGGCGCCGGGCAGTTCGAGTACGCCCAGCACCGGGGCGAAGTACTCGGTGGTCAGCGCCGGTCCCGGGTCCCGGGGGTCGAGTCCTTCGATCAGTACGCGGTCGCCGATCCGGCGCGCGCCGCTGTACGCGGCGAGCGCCCCCGCCACCCGGTCGTCGCTGCCGGGGTAGTACGCCGGGCGGGCCGGTGCCCTGTCGAGCGCCGCCCGCAGTTCGGCCAGGAAGCGGTCCTTCTGTGCCCATTGGGAGCTGATGACCACGATCTGGCCCGCGACACAGTTGTAGCCGCCGTTGTGCAGGCGCTGGGTGGCGATGTGCTCCGCCTGGAAGCGGAGGTCGGCGCCCGACCAGTTCCCCGGGAGCACGATGGTGGGCGAGACACCGCCCAGCTCGCTGGTGACCGGCTTGTCGAGCAGGGGGGTGCCCGCCCGCTTGCGGGCCGCGCCCTCCTCGCCCGTACCGAAGACGATCGCGTCGTGCGTCACCGCGCTGCCCGTCATATGGACGTGCCGCACGCTCGGGTGGTGGACGAGATGGGTGCCGATATCGGCCCCGCCGGTCAGGACGCGGACCGCGCCGGCATCGATCAGCGGGGCCAGCACCGCGCGGAACACCCCGAGCAGCCCGTCGGTGACCGGGTTGAGCTTGAGGACGACGACCCGGTTGTGCGCGTACAGCTCGTACAGCACATCCAGGACCGGGATCGAGGTGATGTTCCCCGCGCCGAGGACCACCCCGACGCCGCCGGTCGCCTCGGGCGAGCGCAGGGCCAGGCCCGCCCGGCTCCGTACCTCCTCGGCGGTGACGCCCGGAGGCATCCACACATCGGCGCTGAATCCGCTCAGCAGCAGCCGGTCGTAGACGCTGTGCGGCAGGACCCGCACGGCGACCCGCCCGCCCGGCGCCGGGCGCGTCGTGAACGCGTCGACCGGGCTCCCGCCCGCCTCCAGCGCCCGGATACTCGCGGCCAGCGCCCCGGTGCCGGTCAGCACGGGATACGGCCCGGTGATCCACTCCTCGCCGATCAGCGGGCTGCCGTCCGGGAGCCGCTTGTACGCGGCGGCTGCCCGCACCCACGCCTCCGACTGCTCACCGGCAGCGGTGTGCACCCGCTCCAGCAGCTCCCGGCGCCGGGCGAGCCCGCACGCGGCCCAGGCGGCCTCGCCGCGTACGAGGTCGGCCACGGCGCGGTCGGCCTCGGCCACCCGCCCGGACGCGGGCACGGATGTCGTCATCGCACGTCTCCCTTGGTTCCTTCGATCCCCTTGGTTCCTTCGATTCCCATGGCGCCCTTGATGAGATCGGCGGCCTTCTCGGCGGCCATGACCGTGGGCGCGTTGGTATTGGCCCTCGGCACCGACGGGAACACGGACGCGTCGGCGACCCGCAGCCCCGCCACCCCGTACACCCGCAGCTCCGGGTCGACGACCGAGCCGATGGCACAGGTCGACGTCGGGTGGAAGAGGGTCATCCCGGCCCGCCGGGCCCAGGCGAGGATGTCGGCGTCGGAGTCCGATGCAGGGACGTCGTACGGGCCGGTGATGACCTCGGCGGCCGGGGCCTGCGCCGCTATGTCCAGGGCGATACGGACTCCGGCGACGAGGGCGTCCCGGTCATCGGCGGTGGTCAGATAGTTGTGCGTGATCCGGGGCGCGGCGTCCGGGCGGGCGGAGCGCAGCGTCACCCGGCCCCGGCTGGTCGGCGCGAGCACACAGGGGCCGAAGGCGAATCCGTGCTCCGTGACGGGGCCGAGCCCTTCCTGGTGGAAGAGCACAGGGGCCATATGGAACTGCACATCCGGGGCGTCCAGGCCGTTCCGGCTGTGGAAGAACCCGCCCGCCTCGCCGATGTTCGACGTCAGCGGGCCGCGCCCCTCGCTCTGGAGCAGGGCGGCGTTGGCCGGGCTCGCCGCCGTCATCAGGGATTCCCTGTCCGTACGGAAGTTCAGCAGGGTCATGTAGTGGTCCTGGAGCCCCTCGCCCACCGGCAGGTCGGCCACCACGTCCAGGCCGAGGGCGGTGAGCGCGGCGGCGGGTCCGACACCGGAGAGCATCAGCAGCTTCGGGGACTCGTACGCGCCCGCCGAGAGGATCACCTCGCGCCCGGCGGTGATCGTCTCGGTCCCGCCGTCCCGGGTCACCACCACACCCGTGGCCCGGCCGTTCTCGATCACCACCCGGTCCGCCCGCGCTCCGGACAGGACCGTGAGGTTCGGCCGGTCCAGCGCCGGGTGGAGGAAGGCGATGGATGTGCTGCACCGCAGCCCGTCGCGCTGGGTGAGCTGGTACGGGCCGACACCGAGCTGGCTCTCGCCGTTGAAGTCGTCGTTGCGCGGGTGCCCGGCGCGGACGGCCGCCTCGATGAACGCCGAGGTCAGGGGGTGGTTGGAGCGGCTGTCGGAGACGGTCAGCGGGCCGCCGGCGCCATGGAAGGCGTCCGCGCCGCGCACATTGTCCTCGGAGCGCCGGAAGTAGGGCAGGACGTCCTGGTAGGACCAGCCGTCCGCACCGGCTGCGGCCCAGCCGTCGTAGTCGGCCCGGTTGCCCCTGATGTAGATCATCGCGTTGATCGAGCTGCAACCGCCGAACACCTTGCCGCGCGGCAGATAGGCACGGCGACCGCCGAGCCCCGGTTCGGGCTCGGAGTCGAGGTCCCAGTCGAGGTCCCCCTTGAACAGCTGACTGAAGGCGGCGGGCACATGGACCTCCTGCGCGGTGTCCGCGCCACCCGCCTCGATCAGCGCCACCCGAGCGCCGGGGTCCTCCGACAGCCGGGCCGCCAGCACACAGCCCGCGGAACCCGCCCCGACGACGACGTAGTCGTAGCCGTAGCTGTTCATGCTGTTCATCCGCTCTCCTTCGACCAGCTCTGATCCGGCGATTGGCCCTGGGCCCGCTGCTCGGCCTGCTGCCTTGGTCGCGCTCGTCGGCCTGCCGTTCGGCCTGCTGCTTGGCCTGCTGCTTGGCCTGCTGCTTGGCCTGCCGCCTGGCCTGCCGCTTGACCTGCTGTCCGACCGTGTACGGCGCGACGACCCGGCCCGATTGTGCGAGCGCCACAAGCACGCATCCAGGGGCACATCAATGACCGGTATGCTCGCCCCTGCCGCCAGCACAACGCCATAGGCGGTCGGCGGGAGTATCGGGCCGCCGATTGTGCCGTGGCACAGCCGGGTGGGGTTAGGCTCGTCGCATGACGACGGCACCAGGCGGCGAGGCGTCTCGCCGGACGACCACCACACCGGGCGACGGCGTATTCCGTCCGACGACCACCGCACTCGGCGACGGCGAGCACATCGCGGAGCTGGTCGGCCGCCTGCTCGCCTCCGTGGAGCCGCTCACGGACGAGCTGACCGCGGAGATCCTGAGCGGTGAGCACCAGTACGTCGAGAGCACCCTGCTCAGCCACGAGCAGCTTCGCGGCGCCGTACACGACAACCTCCGGACCCTGCTCACCGCGCTCCAGGGCTGTCCCGCGTCCCTGGACGCGCCCCGCGCGGCGGGCCGGCTCAAGGCGGAGCGGGGCATCCCACTCGCCGCGCTGCTGCACGCGTTCCGGCTCGCCGGGCGCTTCATCTGGGACCGGCTGCTCGCGATGGCTGTGGCGGAGGGCACCGCCACGGAGCTGCTGCACACGGCGTCCGGCATCTGGGTGGTGATCGACGAGTGCTCCAGCGCCGCGGCCGAGGCGTACCGCACGGCGGTGGAGGAGCAGTCCCGCCGTAACGCCGCCGCCCGGAACGTCATGCTCACCACCCTTCTCGACGGCAGCGCCGGGAACGGCGCGGGCGCCTGGGAGACCGTGCGCGTCCTGGGGCTGGACCGCCAGGGCCCGTTCCTGGTGGTGTGCGCCGAGATCCACGAGGGAACCGAGCCGCTGCCCGCCGTCGACACCCGGCTGCGGTCCGCCGGAATCGGCTCCGAGTGGATCCAGCAGATCGGCACCCGGGCCGGTCTGATCGCCCTCCCGAACGAGCAGGCGGCCGTCACGGCAGGCGAACAGCTCGCCAGGTCCGCCGTGTCCCGTATCGGCGTCAGCCGCCCCTTCGCCTCCCCCGCACAGGCCCCCAGCGCCTGGCGGGAGGCCCAGATGGCCGCCCAGTGCCTGCCGCCCGGCACCAGCGGCACCCATGTCTACGGCAGTTCGCCGATCGCCCTGCTGGCGACGGCCTCACCGGACATCGCGTCGGAGGTGACGCGTACGGTCTTCGGACGGCTGCACTCCCTGCCGGAGGACGAGCGGACGCGGCTGCTGGACACGCTGGAGACCTGGTTCGCCACCGGCGGTTCGACCACCCGGGCCGCCGAGCGGCTGCACTGCCACCGCAACACCGTGCTGTACCGGCTCAACCAGATCGCCGCCCTGACCGGCCGCCGCATCACCGACGCGGACTCCTCGGCCGAGCTGTACATCGCACTGCGCGCGGTACGGCTGGCGGGCGGCCCCGGCCCCCGTACGCCCGCCGGGGCACCGCTCGCCGGACAGCCGGCTCCCTGACCCGGCACAACCCGCTTCCCCCGGGCCGGGCCGCCCGTATGATCGCGGCCAACAGCATGGGGGGCACATGGACATGACGCGGAGCATCACGGGGTACGCGCGGCACCTGGCCGCCGGGGCGCTGGCGGGGGCGCTGCTGTTGACGGGTTGCGGCTCGGACCCGGGATCCGCTGGCGGCCCGGACCCCGACAGGAAACCGGCCGGCAGCCGGTCAGACGAACCGACCGACAGCCGGTCCGGCGAACCGGCAGGCAGCCCGGCGCCGGGCACGGGCGAGCAGGGCGGCGGCGGCTTCGGCACCGGCCCCGGCACCGCCGCCCGGCTCGACCCGCGGCGGGTCACCGCGCTGCTGCCCGGTGCGGACAGCGTCCCCGGCTGGTCCCTCACCGCGGAGCCGGTCGCGTTCGATCTCACCCGGCAGGGCGCGGCGGGCGGCCCGATCAGCTGCGTCAAGAAGACCGACCCGGTCTGCGAGGGCGCCCTCCTCACCGGCAGCTCGCTCTATGCCAAGCAGGGCGAGGGGACCATCGCCTTCACCGTGTACGCCTATCAGGACGCCGCCTCCGCCACCGCCGCGTACGCCCCCCTGTGGGAGCGGCTGCGCTTCCAGCTCCGGCCGCCGTTCGCCGACGCGACCCTCCCCAGCCCGGCCGGCGAACAGCACAGCATCCGGCGCGGTAAGTCCGCATTGACCCCGCACGGTGCGACTGTCCAGGCCAGGGTGGGTACAACCCTGGTAGTGGTCGAGACGGGCGGCCTTGAGGCCGGGGAGCGTACCGGGGAGGAGCTGCGGGCGTTCGTGGGGATGATCGCCGAGCGCTCCCGGCAGGCGCAGAACGGCGAGACGCCGTCGGCCGTCCTCAAGGGTTAGCACCGTCGCGCCACAGACATCGCGCCATAGACATCGCGCCATAGACATAGGGACCTTCGGACACAGAAACCCTCGGACACAGAAACCTTCCCGCCGCCGTCGGCGGAAAGGCCCGTGCCCCGGCCCTGCGGGTGGGGCGTGGCTCGGCGCGCGCCCCCGGCGTGCGCCCCTCGTTAAGGTGGCTGCATGAGCACGAGCGCACCCGTCCGTTTCGACCGCGGACACACCGACGATCTGATGGCCTTCGTGACCGCCGCGCCGTCGCCGTACCACGCGGTGTCCGTCGCCGCCGAGCGGCTGGAGAAGGCCGGGTTCCGGCAGGTCGCGGAGACGGCCCGCTGGGACGCGACCGCCGGGGGCCGGTATGTGATACGCGGTGGCGCGCTGATCGCGTGGTACGTGCCGGAGGGCGCCGAGCCCCACACCCCGTTCCGGATCGTCGGCGCACACACCGACTCCCCGAATCTGCGGGTCAAGCCGCTGCCGGACACCGGGGCGCACGGCTGGCGGCAGGTCGCCGTCGAGATCTACGGCGGCCCGCTGCTCAACAGCTGGCTGGACCGCGACCTCGGGATCGCCGGGCGGCTCAGCCTGCGGGACGGCACACACCGGCTGGTGAACGTCGACCGGCCGCTGCTGCGGGTGCCACAGCTCGCGATCCACCTCGACCGCTCCGTGCACACCGATGGCCTCAAGCTCGACAAGCAGCGCCATATGCAGCCCATCTGGGGTCTCGGCGAGGTCCGGGAGGGCGATCTCATCGAGTTCCTCGCCGAGGCGGCCGGCACCGATCCGGCCGAGATCACCGGCTGGGACCTGATGACCCACCCGGTCGAACCGCCCGCCTATCTCGGCCGCGACCGGGAACTGCTGGCCGCGCCCCGGCTGGACAATCTGCTCTCCGTGCACGCGTCGGTGGCCGCCCTCGCCGCCGCCGCGTCCCCCTCGCTGTCGTACATCCCCGTCCTCGCCGCCTTCGACCACGAGGAGAACGGCTCCCAGGCGGACACCGGCGCGGACGGCCCGCTGCTCGGCTCGGTGCTGGAGCGCTCGGTGTTCGCGCGCGGCGGCGGCTACGAGGACCGGGCCCGCGCCTTCGCCGCGACGTTCTGCCTCTCCTCCGACGTCGGCCACGCCGTGCACCCCAACTACCCGGAGCGCCACGACCCGACGCACCACCCGCGCCCCAACGGCGGCCCGATCCTTAAGGTCAATGTGAACCAGCGGTACGCCACGGACGGCAGCGGGCGGGCGGTGTTCGCGGCGGCGTGCGAGCGGGCGGATGTGCCGTGGCAGTCGTTCGTGTCGAACAACGCGATGCCGTGCGGCACGACGATCGGCCCGATCACGGCGGCCCGGCACGGCATCGCGACCGTTGACATCGGTGTCGCGTGTCTGTCGATGCACAGCGCGCGTGAACTGTGCGGGGCGGACGACCCGTATCTGCTGGCGAACGTGGTGCGGGCGTTCCTGGAGGGCTGAGCCGCGCGTCCGGGGGGGGCGGGTCCGGGGGCGGGCGCCTCACGCCGTACGGAACAGCTCGCGACCGTACGGGTCAGGTATCCCGCCGTACGGAGCGGGGTCTCTCCGCCGTACCCACCGCCCGCCCCCGGCCCGCTCCACCCGCCCTACGACGCGTCGTCGTCCATCCCGGCGAGCACCAGCGGCAGCCGGGAGACCCCCTGGGCCGTCACGGTCACCGGAACCCCCCAGTCCTGCTGGTGCACATGGCAGGCCGGATACGGGTTCGCGGGGTCGTCGTCGCAGGAGGCGGCCATCGCCGAGACATGCAGGACGCCCTCGCCGACCGCCGGGTCGATCTCCAGCTCGCGCGAGAGATCGGTGCCCGTGCCGTCGCCGCCGATGAGCAGTCCGGGCGGGGTCGCGGAGACGAGCAGCCGGGTGGAGGGCCCGTAACGGGTGTCCAGCTTCTGGCCGGCCGGGGCCTGGAAGACGATATCCAGCCGCAGCCGGCCCGGGGCGACCTCGGTCGCGGCCCGCCGGGTGCGGTGGGCGACGGCGTCGACGCGTACCGCCTCCTCCGGCAGCCGCAGCCGGGTGAGCCGGTGCCGCGCCGACTCCACGACGACGATGTCCCCGCCCACGAGGACCGCGCCGGACGGCTCCCGCAGATCGGTGGCGAGAGTGGTGACCTCACCGGTGGCCGGATCGTAGCGGCGCAGGGCGTGGTTGTACGTGTCGCTGACTGCGACGGACCCGTCCGGCAGCGCGGTGACGCCCAGCGGGTGCTGGAACAGGGCCTGTCCGGCGTCCCCGTCGCGGTGCCCGAAGTCGAAGAGGCCGGTGCCCACGGCGGTGTGGACGACCCGGTCGGTGTCGATCCACCGCAGCGCGGAGGTCTCGGCGTCCGCGATCCACAGCCGGTCCCCGGCCGCCGCGAGCCCGGACGGCTGCGCGAACCACGCCTCGGCCGCGGGCCCGTCGACCAGCCCTTCGCTGGTCGTCCCGGCCGCGACCCCGACGGTCCCCGCCTCCGGGTCGTACGTCCACAGCTGGTGTGTCCCGGCCATGGCGATCCACAGTTTCCCGTCCCACCACGCCACATCCCACGGCGAGGACAGCGCGACCTCCCGCGCGGGCCCGGCGGTCGGCGACCCCTGCCACCACTGCCGTCCGGTCCCGGCGAGCGTCTCGACCGCGCCGGTGACGGGGTCGTACGCCCGGATGGCGTGGTTGACGGTGTCCGCGACGGCCACCCGCCCGTCAGGCAGCAGCGCGAGCCCCTGCGGCTCGTTGAACTCCCCGTCCCCGTCCCCGTCCCCGATCCGCCGTACGACGCTCTCCCCGTCCGGCGCCAGCTCGACCAACTGGTGCCGGGTCGAGTCGGAGACCAGGAGGTTCCCCGACGGCAGTACCACCGCCTTCCCGGGGAACCGCAGATCGGTCGCCACCGGCTCCGGCGCGACATACGGCCCGTCGCCGCGCCGCAGCGTCCCCTTCGCGGCGTGCGCGGTCTCCAGCTCCGCCACCAGCTTCCCGATGGCGTGCGCGTGCCCCTCCCCCGCGTGCTGCGCCACCACGTACCCCTCAGGGTCGATGACGACAAGCGTGGGCCAGGCCCGTACCGCGTACTGCTTCCAGGTCGCCAGCTCGGGGTCGTCCAGCACCGGGTGGTGCACCTGGTACCGCTCGACGGCGTCCACGACGGCCTGGTGCTCGGCCTCGTGGACGAACTTCGGCGAGTGGACCCCGATGACCACCACGGTGTCGCGGTGCTTCTCCTCCAGCTCGCGCAGCTCGTCCAGGACATGCAGGCAGTTGATGCAGCAGAAGGTCCAGAAGTCGAGCAGGACGATCTTCCCCCGGAGGTCGGCGAGGGTGTACTGCCGGTCACCGGTGTTCAGCCAGCCACCCTTGCCGATCAGCTCGGGGGCTCGGACACGGGCACGGGCACGGCGGGGCGCGGAGGCGGGCGCGGGGGTGTGCGCTGCGGCGGGCTTGGACGCGGGCGCGGGGGTGTGCGCCGGGGCGGCATCGTTCATGGAGTCCAGGGTGCCATCCCCGTCACCGGGGTTCGGTCCTGGCCGCCCCCTGGGGGCCGCCGCGTCCGGGCTGACGAATCGCCCCCGCAGAAATCGGTGGGCGCGGCGTGTCGAATTCCGGTGCGCGGCTCCGACGTACCTGATGAAACCCCGGTCGCACCGGGGTGTCCGCCGTACGGAAGGGATGTGAGCGGAAATGCTGCTGGAGGACAAGGTGGCCGTGCTCTACGGAGCGGGCGGGTCGATCGGCGCCGCCATCGCGCGCGCGTTCGCCCGCGAGGGCGCGAGGGTCTTCCTCGCCGGGCGCACCAAGCCGACCCTCGACGCGGTCGCCGAGTCGATCCGCGCGGTGGGCGGCACGGCGGAGACCGCCGTCGTGGACGCCCTGGACGAGGAGGCGGTCGACGCGTACGTGGACGCCGTCGCCGCGCGGGCCGGACGGCTCGACATCTCGTTCAACGTCATCGGGTACGGGGACGTCCAGCAGCCGCTGACCGAGATCTCGGTGGCCGACTTCCTCCAGCCGATCACCATCGCGACCCGGTCACAGTTCCTGACGACCCGGGC
Source organism: Streptomyces sp. NPDC055078 (assembly GCF_053607985.1). NCBI lineage: Bacteria > Bacillati > Actinomycetota > Actinomycetes > Kitasatosporales > Streptomycetaceae > Streptomyces > Streptomyces sp. NPDC055078. Next base: position 3,631 of record NZ_JBSGUP010000136.1, on the reverse strand, counting down.
GGCGGCGCGTCATATGACCCCACGCGGGTCGGGCGTGATCCTCACCTTCGGCGGCGGCGGCCCCCAGACCCTCCCCGGCATGGGCGGCTTCAAGATCGCCCTGGACGCGATCGAGGGCCTTCGCCGCCAGTGGGCGTGCGAACTGGGCCCGTCCGGCATCCGCGTGGTCACCCTCAAAACGGGCGGCGTGCCGGAGACCATCCCTGAGGGGTTCGCCGGACGCGACGAGATCACGGCCTCTCTTGAGCAGGCGACCCTGCTGCACCGGACCGCGACCCTGGAGGACGTGGGCAACGTCGCCGCCTTCGTCGCCTCGGACCGGGCCCGCACACTGACCGCAACCGAGGTGAACATCTCCTGCGGGGCGATCGTGGACTAGGCCGCTTCTGATGGATCTTGCTGGGCCCCCGGGCCGCCGGGGGCCCGGGGGAGGACTCGCGGGCGGCGTGGTCGCCTACCCGGGGGTGGTCCGGTAACTGCGCGGCGAAAGCTCACCAATGGCACGGTTGCTCTCTCCGGGGAACAACATGGTGAACGGGATTTCGCATCGGTGGCCCAGGTAGAACGTGATGACGCGCCCGGAACCCTCGAAGTTCACCGCTGACTGTACGCCGTCGTCGATGGCCGTGATGGTCGTGCAGGAGCCGCCGGTGTCCCTCAGTTCGACGGACGGACCCCGGTAGAAGGCATTCCTGTACGCGATACCGATCTCGTCCCCCTCTCCAGTGCCGGTGGCACCGGCGGGGGCGGCGGCGACCAGGGTGAGGGCCGCCGGAATCATGGCGAGCGCGGCAAAACGCCGGATGGTCCGTAACATGGTGTCCTTTCCCATGGGTTCTCTCCGGCAGTCCAAGCGGCGGCACAACCGCCTCTGCACAGCCGGTCACTGACCCCTGAAGGGTCGCAGGGACAGTCGTGTGACCACAGAGCCCGAACGGGCCAGATGTGATGCGCCTGAATCCCGATCGTCATGCCCGAAATCCTGGCCGCCGCCACCCTTGCGTCGAATGACCCGCCACCGTGGGCAGGGTCCCCGGTCGGTCAGGCCGGGGACCCGCAGCGCGCACGAGTGGATCTCGGTCTACGTCGCCTGCCGGGCTCCGTACTCATCCGGGGTGGGCCCGGGGGTGAGCAGCGGGGCACAGCGCGGACAGGCGTAGAGGGTGACTCCGGGGCCGCTGGCGCTGGGGAGCCAGCGGACCCGTACCGGAGCCGAGGTGGGCCGGCGGCATTCGATACAGGTGGCCGTGAAGGCGGTCGGCGCGGGCGCGGTGAGCGCTTCGGGGGTCATCGGGGCGCTCCGGCCCACCAGGTGAAGGGGTGGTCGATCCCGCCGACCGCGTATACGAGGTTCCGGGGCCGCCTTCGTACGGTGCGGAGGCGCAGGGTGTCGTCCAGCAGGGCGTAGGGGCGTACGAGGCGGCTGTCCTCGCCCCGGAGGGGGGCGTGGCGCTCGATGACATGAGCGGGTGTCGGGGTGGTCCACGGCTCGGTCCAGGGGTCGGCCCACCATTCGACCGGCGCGGCGGGCGGCGGTGCGTGCCGGTGGCGGCCCACGCTCTTCTCCTCGGCCGGAAGCACCCGTTCGAGGGCCCACAGCAGAACCCGGGCGATAACATCACGCATAAGCTGGTCAGCTCCTTCTTAGCTGGTTGGCGAGCCCCGGCAGACCGCTCAACCCGGACTGCTGGGGCGCCTGTTAACTCGTGTCCGTTTCGGTGGATTCCTCAGGAGTGATAGGGGAAGCTCGCGTCACGCAGCCGTTCGTCGAACAAGGCCTGGAGGCGCGCGTACTCGGGACTGCTCCGCAGCGCCTCGTCGCCCGGGTCCCGGAGATCGAAGCTGTGCGCCCCGGGGTGGTCGGCGAAGAGCGTGCACCCCTCTTCCGCCGCGCCGGTCCGGCCGTTGTGGCCGGGGCAGTCGGGCAGGGTCAGCGAGCACTCGGGCACCTGTCCGTCCGCCCACCGCACCCACATCTCGCCCCGCGCGGCATCATCGAGCTGCCACACCAGCGCGTAGTGCGGGCCACTCGCATGCTCCTCCAGCGGACAGCGCAGAAACGCCTCCAGGTCCGGCCGCCCCGCACCATCGGGCGCGGTCTCCACGATGACCACCGCGAGCCGCACCGGCAGCGCGTCGACGGCTCCGCAGACCTTCCGCGTCCCGGCCGCGGGCTCCTCCACCGGCTGATTGGCCTTGATAGGCCGGGCGTCATGCGCGGGGTGCCGCCGCAGAAGCACCCGGCAGTCGATCGCCATCGTCTTGTCCCCGGCTTCGATGGCGGCTTTCAAGGTGCCGCGCAGCCGTTCGCATGTCTCGCACTTCGCATCCGCGCTCATTGCAGAGCCTCGCCCTTTCACTCTGAGTGGCTCCACAGTGACCGTGCGAGGTTTACTCTCGAAAGGGGCTAGCTGTAGCCCTACGACCAAGGGCTACAGGGGAGTTGACATGTCCGTACGCAAATCCGAAGTCAGCGGGAAGCCCGCCCGCCAGATCCTCGCCGACGAAGTCGCCCGCCTTCGCGAGGAGTCGGGAAAGTCCCTGTCCGAACTGGCGGACGAGACGACGTACGACCGCGCCTATCTCCACAAGCTGGAGAAGGGGGAACGCATCGGTTCACCGGAGGTGATGACGGCGCTGGACACCGTGTACGGCACGGTCAATCACCTCCGGCTGCTGTGGGAAATGGCGAAGGACGGGGTCTTCCCCGACAAGTACAAGCTGTTCATCAAGCTGGAGCAGGAAGCGACCGCCAGGTATCAGTACACATGCAGCACAGTTCCGGGACTGCTCCAGACCGAGGAGTACGCGCGGGACATTCTCCAGTGGGGCCAGATCCGTGACGAACACGAACTGGAGGAACGGGTAGCCGCACGGCTCAGCCGACAGTCCGTGCTGCGGCGCCCGGGCTTGCGCCACTTCAGGGCAGTGCTCGATGAGGGGGCCCTGCGTCGGCCCGCGGCGGACCCGAAGGTCTGGCAGGGCCAGCTACGCGCGCTGCTCACCGCGTCCGAGCAGCCGAACATCACTCTTCAGGTGTTGCCCTTCTCCGCCGGGCTACATGGCCTGGTGGGCGGTTCGACTACGATCCTCTGGCTGCCCAAAGGCAGGACCGTGGCCTATGTGGAAGGCAGCATGTCCGGTGCGCTGCACGAGGTTCCGGCAGTAGTGGATCACCTCCACCTGTCCTACGACCTCATGCGGGACTCTGCTCTCTCCGCCGACGAGTCCAAAGCTCTGATCTCACAACTGATGGAGGACGAAACGCAATGCGAACCCGCCTAGCGGACCTGAGCACCGCCACCTGGCGCAAGTCCAGCCACAGCAACCAGGACGGGGGCGACTGCGTCGAGATCTCCACCGACTTCCCCGGCCTCATCCCCCTCCGCGACAGCAAAACCCCCACCGCCCCGGCCCTGATACTCACCCCCGGCGCGTTCGCCGGACTGGTCGCGTACGCCAAGTCTCCGGACCTGAGCGCCGCCACCTGGCGCAAGTCCAGCCACAGCAACTCGGACGGGGGAAACTGCGTGGAAATCTCCACCGACTTCCCCGGCCTCATCCCCCTCCGCGACAGCAAAACCCCCACCGCCCCGGCCCTGATACTCACCCCCGGCGCATTCGCCGGACT
>NZ_JBSGUP010000135.1:0-15390 GCF_053607985.1 Streptomyces sp. NPDC055078 | reverse complement strand
CCCTTCACGTACGGCGCCCTTTCACGTACAGCACACGTCACGTACAGCACACGTACGCCCCGGGCACAGCGCTCGTCAGCGCATTTTCCCGCCGCCGCGCGGCATCCGCATGCCCTTCGGCATCGGACCCTTGGGCAACGGCATGTTGCTCATCAGGTCGCCCATCGCCCGCAGCCGGTCGTTCGCCGCCGTGACCTGCGGGCCGGTGAGCACCCGGGGGAGCTTCAGCATCGTCGTACGGACCTTCTTCAGCGGTACCTGGTCCTCGCCCGTGCCCACGATGATGTCGTGCACCGGCACATCGAGCACGATGCGCGCCATCTTCTTCTTCTCGGCGGCCAGCAGCGACTTCAGCCGGTTCGGGTTGCCCTCGGCCACCAGCACGATGCCCGCGCGGCCGACCGCCCGGTGCACCACGTCCTGGTTGCGGTTCATCGCGACCGCGGGGGTCGTGGTCCAGCCGCGGCCCACGTTCTGCAGCACCGCGGCGGCGGCGCCCGGCTGGCCTTCCATCTGGCCGAAGGCCGCCCTCTCGGCGCGGCGGCCGAAGATGATCGCCATCGCGAGGAACGCCAGCAGGAAGCCGAGAATGCCGAGATAGATGGGGTAGTCGATCCAGAAGCCGATCGCGAGGAAGACACCGAAGGTGACGATTCCCACAGCCGCGATGATCAGACCGATCTTCGGGTCGGCCTTCCGGGTCATCTTGTACGTCAGAGCGATCTGCTTCAGTCGCCCCGGGTTAGCAGCAGCCTCAGCGCTGTCAGAGTTCGATTGTTTCGCCTTCCTCGCCATAACCGGAAGTTTACGTGGCCTGGGAAGTACGACCAGCCACGGCCTCCAGTACATGCTGTGCCTCGACCCGGTCCCGGGCCCGGCGGCGGTCTTCGAGCACGGCCGTCCACGCGTTGCGGCGTGCGGTGCGCTGCCCGCCGCGCAGCAGCAGGAACTCCATGGCGCGCAGTGCGTCGGTGACGGACGGGATGGCGGTTGCGCGTACGGGACGTAGTGGCGCGGCCTGCATGGCGGAGATCCCCTCGGGGTGGGTGGCGAACAGGGGGCTGGCTGTATGTGCTGCGTGCGCTGTGCGTGAGAACAGGCTTACGGATTGGTGTTACCAGCGCGTGACCCACCGGTCAAACACCGATGAATCCTTGACAGGGCGACCGGAAACGTTGACGCGGCCCGTACACCGTCCCCACCTGCGGGGAGAGTACGGGCCGCGTCGAACACGCCGCTACCGGTCGGTAATGTCTTGTGCCCGACTTCACACGGTCGACTTCACACGCTCGACCTCAGACGGCCTGCGTCACACGGCCTGCGGGCTCGCCACCGCCGCCCGCCGCTCCATCGCCTGGCCGAACAGCCTGCCCGCCCGGTACGACGAACGCACGAGCGGACCCGACATCACACCGGAGAAGCCGATCTGCTCGGCCTCCTCCTTCAGCTCCACGAACTCGTGCGGCTTCACCCAGCGCTCGACCGGGTGGTGCCGTACCGAAGGACGCAGATACTGGGTGATCGTGATCAGCTCGCACCCGGCCTCGTGCAGTTGCCGCAGCGACTCGCTGACCTCCGCGCGCTCCTCGCCCATGCCCAGGATCAGATTCGACTTGGTGACCAGGCCCGCCTCACGGGCGCGGGTGATGACCTCAAGCGAGCGCCCGTAGCGGAAGCCGGGACGGATGCGCTTGAAGATCCGCGGCACGGTCTCGACATTGTGGGCGAGCACCTCGGGCCGGGAGGAGAAGACCTCGGCCAGCTGCTCGGGGACGGCGTTGAAGTCGGGGATCAGCAGCTCGACCTTGGTCTGGCCGCCCGCGCGGTCCGCCGTCATGGCGTGGATACGGCGCACGGTCTCCGCGTACAGCCAGGCGCCGCCGTCCTCCAGGTCGTCGCGGGCGACGCCGGTGATCGTGGCGTAGTTCAGATCCATCGTGACGACCGACTCGCCGACCCGGCGGGGTTCGTCACGGTCGAGGGCCCCTGGCTTGCCCGTGTCGATCTGGCAGAAGTCACAGCGCCGGGTGCACTGGTCGCCGCCGATGAGGAAGGTCGCCTCGCGGTCCTCCCAGCACTCATAGATGTTCGGACAGCCCGCCTCCTGGCACACCGTGTGCAGTCCCTCGCTTTTGACGAGCTTCTGCATCTGGGTGTACTCGGGGCCCATCTTGGCGCGGGTCTTGATCCATTCGGGCTTGCGCTCGATGGGGGTCTGGCTGTTCCGGACCTCCAGGCGCAGCATCTTGCGTCCGTCGGGTGCGACAGCGGACACGTCGGCGCCCCTTTCTGATCGCTGCATTCGGTTCTGCGGCGCCCACCAGGGTACGCCCGTCACTCGTTCGGCCCTACGTATGGGACTCGCTCGGCCCTACGTTCGGGCAACCCGCCGCCGTCCGGGCGCATTCCCCGCCGGCCGTGCGGACTCGCTCACACCGGCGTCCCGGCGGCTCGCGCTCATACCGCGGTCCCGACGGCCCTCGGCTGCGGCACCGCGTGCTCCAGGACGTACCGCAGATGCTTCTCCACCACGGGGAGCACCTCGGAGATCGTGATGTCCCGGCCCAGCTCCCCGGCCAGCGACGCGACGCCCGCGTCCCGGATGCCGCAGGGCACGATCCGGTCGAACCAGGTGTTGTCCGGGTTCACATTGAGCGCGAAGCCGTGCATGGAGACGCCCTTGGCGATCCGGATGCCGATGGCGGCCAGCTTGCGGTCCTCATGGCGCTGGCCGGCGTTGGACGGCGCGTACTCGGGGCCGTTCAGCCGGGGGTCGAACTCGTCGTCCCGCAGCCTCGGGTCGAAGTCCAGCGAGAGACCGCCGAGGGACTTCCGCTGTTTCACCGGGTCGCCCAGCACCCACACCCCGCTGCGGCCCTCGACCCGGCTGGTCGCCAGGCCGAACTCGGCGCAGGCGCGGATCAGGGCCTCCTCCAGTCTGCGGACATGGGCGACGACATCCACCGGGCGCGGCAGCTTCATGATCGGATAGCCCACCAGCTGCCCCGGGCCGTGCCAGGTGATCTTGCCGCCGCGGTCCACATCCACGACGGGTGTGCCGTCCAGGGGGCGCTCGCTGTCCTCGGTGCGCCGTCCGGCCGTGTACACGGGCGGGTGCTCCAGCAGGAGGCAGGTGTCGGGGACCGAGTCCTCGAAGCGGGCGGCGTGGACCTCGCGCTGCTTCTGCCATGCTTCCTGGTACTCGACGGCATCCGCGCCGAATCCCAGCCGGACGAACCGCAGCTCACTCACGGCACAGCCTCCCTAGAAACCTCGCCCCGCACATTCGCACCCCAGCCACTGTACGGCGGCTCATCCGAGCGTGGCGGGGGAGGTGCGACCCGTCAGCGCTGCCCCCAATCCTCACACGATCGGATGAATGTGGGGCGAACGTGGCAGTACTCACGGTAAGGGCCGCTAAATTCACGCCGTTCCATGAGGGCTGCGACCGGCCCGGAAGGCAGGAGACCGCACAGCTGATGACGGAACGACCTCCGCAGCGCATCCCCAATCGCCAGCTTGCCGCACTCATCCAGGAAGCCGGGTTCTCCAATGCGGGCCTCGCCCGCCGGGTGGATCAGCTCGGGCTCGAACACGGTCTGGACCTGCGTTACGACAAAACGTCCGTGACGCGCTGGCTGCGCGGCCAGCAGCCGCGCGGGACGACCCCCGCGCTGATCGCCGAGGTGTTCACCAGACGGCTGGGGCGGCGGCTGTCCGCGCAGGATCTCGGTCTGGACGCCTGCGCGCCCGTCTACGCGGGGCTGGAGTTCGCGTCCACACCCGAGGAGGCCGTCGACATCGTCAGCGGTCTGTGGCGCAAGGACTCCGGCAGCCACGCCGAACTGCGGAAGATCGCCTTCACCCCGGCGGGGCTCGTGGTGCCCAGCCGCGACTGGCTCATCGGGCGCGCGGACGAGCGCGTGAGCCGGGGGGAGGCCCCGCCCGCCTCCCGGGTGCCCCACCAGGGCGGAAGCGTCGTGCCCCACCAGGGCGGGGGGACCGTCCCCCGCCAGCGGGCCGGCGAGCGGGGCACCGACCGGGGGCCCGGCCAGCGCGTCTCCAGCGGTGATATCTCCGCCCTCCGCTCGGTCGGCGAACTGTTCCGCACCCTCGACCAGGCATACGGCGGAGGGCATGCCCGGCAGGCGCTGGTGCGGTATCTGGAGCACGAGGCCGAACCGATGCTCCGCGGTACCTACGGGGAGGTCGCCGGGCGGCGGCTGTTCGCCGCGGTCGCCGATCTGACCCGGCTGGCCGGGTGGACCTCGTACGACATCGCCGCCCATGGGCTCGCCCAGCGCTACTTCGTCCAGGCGCTGCGACTCGCGCAGGCGGCGGGGGACCGGGCGTACGGGTCCTACGTACTGGTCACCATGAGCCGTCAGGCGGTCTATCTCGGCCATGGCCGGGAAGCCGTGCAGCTCACCCGGGTCGCGCAGCAGGGCGTCGGCCCGACGGCGCCGCCCGTCGTCCAGGCCCTGCTGCACGCGGTCGAGGCGCGCGGACACGGGGTGCTGGGGGAGACACGGGCCTGTACGGCGTCACTCGTACGGGCGGAAAGAGCGCTGGAGTCGGCCCGGCCGGGGGACGAGGTGCCGCACTGGGCCCGGTTCTTCGACGAGGCGCAGATGGCGGACGAGTTCGGGCACTGCTACCGGGACCTCCAGCAGTACCGCTCGGCCGTGCAGCACGCCGAGCGCTCCCTCCAGCTGCGCCCGCCGGGACTCGCCCGGAGCCGTCTCTTCTGCCGCGTCGTCCTGGCGTCGGCCCGGCTGGGTCTCGGCGAACTGGACCAGGCGTGCGCGCTGGGCGCGGAGTCGGCGCTCCAGGCCGCGGAGATGCGCTCCGCGCGCGCGGTGGAGTACGTACGGGAGTTTGAACGCAGGCTGGAGCCCTACCGGGACGCCGCGGCGGTGCGCGGGTACCGGGACCGGGTGGCGGCGCTGGGGTGAGGAACGGGTGTGCCCGGGGGTGTTGGTGCCCCGGGCACACGTGTGTGTCCGGGGCAGCTGCGACCGGGCGTCGCCGCGTTTCCGGGTCGCCGCGTTCCCGGGCACCGTCGGGTGTCCGGTGGTGCCGGGTCCGGCCAGGGGTTCCTTGTCAGGCGGCCGAGCGCAGAGGGGCTTGGCGGGGCCGGAGCGCGAAGTCCTGGAGGACCGCGGTGGCCGCGCGGCGGGAGGAGAGCAGGGCGCCGTGGACCGTGCTGGTGGCGCGGTGGTCGCCGCAGACGTAGAGGCCCGACAGGACCCGCACCGGACGGCGTACGTCATGCGGCGGGGGCATCGCCGGGACCGCCTCCGGGGTGTGGTGGACCGCCAGCAGCTCCCAGTCGTCCGTGGGCACGCCGTACAGTCGCGCGAGATGGGTGCGTACGCTCCGGTCCACCGAGTGCGGCGGGGTGCCGAGCACCGTCGAGGAGATCAGCACCCGGCCGCGCGGTGCGCGCGAAGGGTCGACCTCGCTGATCACCGACGTATGGGAGACCGGTCCGCCGTCCGCGTCCAGCACGAGCGCCGCGCCCGTCGGCGGGGCCTCGGGCGCGGTGTGGTGCAGCACCGTCACGGGGTGGAAGGGCGGCACCCGCAGTCCCGGCAGCAGTTCGGCCGCGTCGCGCGCGCCGGTGGCCAGGACCAGGGCGCGGCAGGTGAGTTCGCCGTACTCCTCCGTGCTGACCCGGTTGATCGACGCGTCCTTGACCCGTACCCCCGTGAGCACCGTGCCGGGCGGCAGATCCGCCGCCAGCCGCTCCGGCAGTACCGAGGCGCCGCCCTCCGGTACGCACAGCTGGCCGCGGGCGAAGCCCCGCAGGGCGAGATCCGCGCACCGGCTCGATGTCATCAGCTCCGGATCGCACAACAGCGCCGACAGCAGCGGGCGCAGAAATCCGTCCACCGTACGGGCCGGCAGGGCGCGGGTCGCGAGCGCCTCCGCGGTGGACCGTTCGGGGCGGGCCGTCAGACGCTCCACCGGAGTACTCGCGAGGCGGGCCAGCGACGCGCCGAGCCGGGCCTCGTCCAACGGGCGGGGGGCGCTCGCAAGGGCGCGTGCAACGTTGAATGCGCCCCGCGCGCTCCGCTGTTGTCCGGTCCGGCGGACGGTCTCCCCCATGCGTTGCAGCCGCCCGCCGCTGTGGACGAGCACCCCCGGGGAGAACGGCCGCAGGGGTACGTCCCCGAGGCCCGTCGCCCGGTGCAGTGCCGGGTACGCGGTGCTGAGCAACTGGCCCACGCGGTCGAGCCGGAAGCCGTCGAGGTCCTGGGTGACGAGCCGGCCGCCCGGCCGGGGAGCCGCCTCCAGAACGCTGACACTGACCCCCGCGCTGGTCAGCTGACGGGCCGCCGAGAGGCCGGCGATACCGGCCCCGACGATGATGACGTCCGCATGGTCCGTACGGTGAGCGGTGCTGATGAGCACGAGCCCCTCCCCGAGGTAGGCGCGGCTGGTGGGGCGGGCCCCAGCAGGCTCCCGGAATACCCGAGTTCGGACTGAGGGTAGGGACGGGGCGGGGGCGGGGGGTGCGCGCATGCGGTGGGGCACCGGTGCGTCGGGGGCGCATAGGGCTGTCGCGCCTGGGCCTGTGGGGGCGTGCTGCCCCTGGGTCTGTCTGGGCCTGCCGTCCCTGGGTCTTGGTCCCTCGCATCGGCCCGGTTCGTGAGCCCCGGGTTCCTGCCGGGGCTCCGCCCCGGACCGCCCCCTACGCCCTGCGGGCGTGGGGGGACCCCCAGCGCCTCAAACGCCGGCGGGGCTGGATTGTGGTGCAGGTATCCCAGGTGGGGCTGGATGTGGTGTCCGCTGCCCCCAGCGCCTCAAACCCCAGGCGGGGCTGGGTGTGGTGCCGTGCCTCTAGGCGGGGGTGGGTGTGGTCCCGTGTCCCCGGGCGGGGCTGGGTGTGGTGCCTCTGCCTCCAGGCAGGCCGGGCTGAGGTGCGGTCCGTCCCGGGTGGGGCGAGGGGGGTGATTGCAGCCCGTCCGGCGTTTGAGGACGGAAACGGTGCGTGGCGGTGCCCGCGCCGGCGGTGGGGCCGGGAGCCTTGGGCCCTGTGGTGACCGGGCGCGTCAGCGCAGGGCCGCGGCGATCGCGGTGTCGATGGTGGGGAAGGCGAAGGAGAAGCCCGAGTCGAGGAGCTTTCGGGGGAGGGCGCGCTGGCTGCTCAGGACGTCGGTGGACATGTCGCCGAGGGCGAGGCGGAGTGCGGGGGTGGGGACGGCGAGGACGGTGGGGCGGTGGAGGGCGCGGCCCATGGCCTTGGTGACGGCGTGGTTGGTGACGGGGGTCGGAGCGGTGCAGTTCACCGGGCCGGAAAGGGCGGGGGTGTCCAGGATGTGGCGGAGGGCGGCGACCTCGTCGTGGAGGGAGATGAAGCTCCAGTACTGGCGCCCGCTGCCGAGCCGCCCGCCCAGGCCCGCCTTGAAGAGGGGGAACATCCGCCCCCACGCGCCGCCGTCGCGGGAGACGACCAGACCGGTACGGGCGAAGACGGTGCGGATTCCCGCCTCGGCCGCCGGGTCCGCGGCCTCCTCCCACTCGACGCAGACGTTCGGAAGGAAGCCGTCCCCCGGCGGCGCGCTCTCGTCCACCGCGCGGTCCCCGGTGTCGCCGTAGTAGCCGACGGCGCTGCCGCACAGGAGCACCCGGGGCGGGGTGTCCAGGGAGGCGACCGCTTCCGCGATGGCCGCCGTGCCCAGGACCCGGCTGTCCCGGATCTCCTTGCGGTACGCGTCGGTCCAGCGGCGGTCGCCGACTCCGGCGCCGGCGAGGTTGACCACGGCGTCGCAGCCCACCAGGCCCGCCGCGTCCACATACTGCCGGTACGGGTCCCACTCCACCTCGTCCCCCGCGCGCGGGGGACGCCGCACCAGGCGCACCACGTCGTGTCCGTCGGAGCGCAGTGAGCGCACCAGAGCCGTGCCGATGAGACCGGTGGAACCGGCGATCGCGATCCGCATGGGTCCCATCCTGCCCCGGCCCGCCCCCATGACACAGTTGCCCCCATGCCCGAGTCGCGCATCCGCCCCGCACGCCTCGCCGATGACGCCGCCCTGGCCCGTCTCGACCGCGACACCTGGTCGACCCTGCACGCGGTGACGCCGAGGCCGCTGCCTCCGTACGATCCCTTCTTCGACTCCAGCCACCGGCCCGAGGACTATCTCGTGGCGGAGGCCATCGAGGCCGGGGCGAAGGGCACGGACAGGTCCGTCATCGGCTACATCCGGCTCGTCCCGCCCACCGCGCTGGCCTGCAATCAGCACGTCCGCCAGATACAGGGCCTGGCGGTGGACGGCCGGGCGCGGGGGCGCGGGGTCGGGCGGGCGCTGGTGCGGGCCGCCTGTGGCGCCGCGCGGCGGCAGGGAGCCGTACGTATCACCCTGCGCGTGCTCGGGCACAACGCACCCGCACGCGCGCTGTACGAGGCGGAGGGATTCGCCGTCGAGGGCGTCCTGCGGGGGGAGTTCTGGCTCGACGGTCGCTATGTCGATGATGTGGTGATGGGGCGGGCCCTGTCGTAGCCGGACCGGTCAGCCGGGTCCGAAGCGTTCCCACAGCCGGGGGAAGCGGCGCGCGAGCGCGGCGTCGTCGTCGAAGCCGAAGGGCGTGCCCGCCGGCTCCGCGGCCTGCGGCGGGATGCCCAGATCCGGCGCGACGACGCCCGTGAGCTGCTCGTATGCCTCGTCCGCCGCGTATCCCAGCTCCTCGCCGTCACCGTCGATGTCGTCGTCGAACTCCACCAGCAGTTCGGCGAGAGCGTCCGGTTCGTGCAGCGCGCCCTCGAAGACCTCCCGGCCCTGGCCGATCAGCCAGCAGCGGAAGTAGTCGAACGCGTCGTCACTTGCGCCGTTCAGCAGCACGGCCGCCGCGCCCCACAGATCCCAGGTGTACGCGCGGTTGTAGCGGGCCTCGAAGTGGCGGGCGAAGTCCAGCACGGAGTCGGGGTCGAGCTGCATCAGGCGCTCGACCAGCAGATCGGCGTGTTCCTCGGGGTCACCCTCGGCGGCCTCACGGGTGCTGTCGACGATCTCCCAGAACTCCGTCTCGTCCATCACGGGACCAGCATCGTGGTTGGCGGGGGGCTGCGCACGCGGAGCCACCGAAATGCTGACGTTTTCGATGACGGTTCGATGACGGCGGGGACGGCATTCGAGTACGGCGTGCGAAGAGCCTGCCCGGTTCGGCCGAACGCGGACAGAAGATGTCGGGTATTCGTGCGACCGTCGTCGATATGACAGGCGATACGACAGGCGATACGACAGGTATGACGGCAGGTATGACGGCAGGTACGACGACAGGTACGACGACAAGCAGGACGACAGACACCGCACTCGCCGGGAAGGTCGCGCTCGTCGCCGGGGCCACCAGAGGCGCGGGCCGTGCCATCGCCGTCCAGCTCGGGGCCGTGGGGGCGACCGTCTACGTGACCGGCAGGACCACCCGCGACCGGGTCAGCGAGATGGGCCGGACGACGGAGACCATCGAGGAGACCGCCGAACTGGTCGACGCGGCGGGCGGCACCGGCATCGCCGTACCGACCGACCATCTTCAGGTCGAGCAGGTACGGGCGCTGATCGCCCGGGTCGACGGCGACCACGGCCGGCTCGACATCCTCGTCAATGACATCTGGGGCGGAAACACCCTGCTCGACTTCGGCACCAGGATGTGGGACATCGAGCTGGAGCGCGGGCTGCGGATGATCGACCTGGGCGTCCGCAGCCACATCATCACCAGCAGTGTCGCGCTCCCGCTGCTCGTCCGCCGGCCCGGCGGACTGGTCGTCGAGGTCACCGACGGCACCGCCAGGACCAATGAGGGGTTCCGCGAGAACTTCTACTACGACCTGGCCAAGAACACGCCGATCAGGATGGCGTACATCCTCGGTGAGGAGCTGAAGTCCGTGGGCTCCACGGCGGTGGCGGTCACCCCGGGCTTCATCCGCTCCGAGGAGATGCTCGACGTCTTCGGCCTCACCGAGGAGACCTGGCGCGAGGGGATCCCCAAGCAGGAGCACTGGGCGCTCTCCGAGTCGCCCGCCTACCTCGGGCGGGGCGTCGCCGCCCTCGCCGCCGACCCGGACGTCACCCGCTGGAACGGGCAGTCGCTCGACAGCGGACAGCTCGCCGGGGAGTACGGCCTCACCGACACCGACGGCAGCCGGCCGGATGTCTGGGGCTACATCCTCGCGCAGCGGGCGGGGGAGAGCCCCGACCTGGCCGACTACCGGTAGCCCTCCTCGTACAGCTTCGCCATCCGCGCCGCCGCCTCCGCGAACATCTCGCGCAGTTCCGGCGGCTCAAGCACCTCCAGGTCCGGTCCCAGGGTGAGGAGCTGGGCGTACGCCACCGGGAGGGACTCGACCGGCAGGGTGAGCGTGGTGCGGCCGTCGGGGTCGGGTGGGCCGGCTGCCGCGAGGGCCTCGCGGGCCGCCATCCGGTCCGTGACGTACGGCAGCCGCCGCGCCCCTTCCTCCGTCACCTTGACCACCGCTTCGGCGCGGAGGATGGAGCGGGCGAACTGGGCGGCGCGCTCCTCCCAGAACCCGGGCAGGTCGAACGCCTCGTCGCGGGAGAAGTACCGTCCGTCCGGGCTCCCGCCGGCCACCGGGTTCACGGCGGCCACCGGGTCCACGCCGGCCACCGGGTCCACGGCGGTGTCCTCGACCGACGCGAACCGGTCGATCCGGTAGACCCGGAAGCTGTCGTCCACCCGGGCGCACAGATACCAGACCCCGGCCTTGAGGACGAGCCCGTACGGCTCCAGCTCCCGTTGCACCTCGGAGCCCTGGCGGTTGCGGTAGGCCGCCCGGACCCGGCGGTCCTCCCACACCGCCTCCGCGATCGCGGGCAGCAGCGGCGGGGTCTCCGGCGGCTGGTACCAGCCGGGGGCGTCCAGGTGGAAGCGCTGGGCCGCGCTCCGGGGGGCGTCGCTCAGGGAGGGCAGCAGCGCCGCCGACACCTTGAGCCGGGCGGCGGACGCCGCGTCCTCCAGACCCATGTCGCGCAGCGCGCCCGGCAGCCCGGACAGGAACAGGGCTTCTGCCTCGCTGCGGCCGAGGCCGGTCAGCCGGGTGCGGTAGCCGCCGATCAGCCGGTAGCCGCCCGCCCGGCCCCGGTCGGCGTAGACGGGGACGCCCGCCTCGGACAGGGCGAGGGCGTCCCGGGTGATGGTCCGCTCGGAGACCTCCAGTTCGCGGGCCAGCTCGGCCCCGGTCATGGAGGGCCTGGACTGGAGGAGCAGCACCATCTTGATCAGCCTGGCAGCACGCATGAACCCATGATGACGGAGAGCCCGCGCGGGCCCGTCCCGGGCGCTCCTCCCGTACGGGACCGGGAGCGTCCGGGCCGGGTCCGTGCCTGTACGGGAGCCCGCGCCCGGACCGATGAATCCGAACGGTCCGGCGATCGCGGTCGCGGTGCCCGCCCTCGGACCTCAGCGGGCCGTGCCCGTCGTACCGACCCGGCTCAGGCCAGTGGCTCCTGGAGTTCGGTCACCCACTGCTCGGGGTCATCCGGCGTTTCGAGGCTGACCTCGCGCGCGTATCCGACCCCGCGGTGCCCGCCCGCCTCGATCCAGCGGGCCAGGACCTGTGCCGTGGACACGACCGCGTTCATCGAGCCCCGGTGCACGATCGTCGCCGCGCGCTCGATGGCGGGAAGCTCCACGATCCCGAAGCCCGGATCCGGCCGGGGCGTCACCGGAGATGTCACCAGAGATGCCACTGAAGACGTCACTGAAGACGTCACCGGAGACGTCACCGGAACGGGCAGGGAAGCGTGCACCAGGATCGCGCCGTCGCCTTCCGGGGCATCCTCGTAGTGCGCCACACCGGGGCCGGACGGCACCACCCCCGCCGCCGCCACCCGCCGCGACAGCTCGTCGAACAGCGGGCCGATCACCGGGCCGATGTGCTCGGGGCCGTAGCCGGGCGCGACGGCCGTCAGCTCCGCCACCCGGGCCGCCGGGACGCTCTTGACGATGACGTCGTCGGCGGGCATCCGCCCCTCGCTCTCGATCGAACGCAGCCGCGCCTCGACCTGGCCCAGGGTCGCCGCCGCCCTGGTCACCGTCTCCGCCAGCTCCGCCCGCCGCAGGACGAGCATGCCGCGCAGCTCCTCCGTACTCACCCGGTCGTCGAGGATGCGGCGCACCTGTTCCAGCGTGAAGCCGAGATCCTTCAGGGCGATGACCCGGTTGAGGCGGGCGAGCTGGGCCGCCGAATAGTAGCGGTAGCCGGTGAAGGGGTCGATACGGTCAGGGCGCAGCAGGCCGATCGCGTCGTAGTGGCGCAGCATGCGGGCCGACACCCGGCCGTGGCGCGCGAAGTCTCCGATGGTGAACATGAGCCCCTCACTCCATGCCTTCACACGGTGTCAGGGTCAAGGATGACAAAAAAGATCACCCCCCGGCGGCCAACGAGCCGGGGGGTGAGTCCTTGGGATGGTGCGGTGCGGTGGTGCAGTGGCGCGGTGGTGCGGTGCGGTCAGAGGCCGTAGCGCTCCCGGGCCTCCTTGACCGCCGACGCGGGGATCTCGCCCCGCCGGGCGAGCTGCGCCAGCGCGGCCACCGTGATCGAGGGGGCGTCCACCCCGAAGTGGCGGCGGGCCGCCTCGCGGGTGTCCGAGATCCCGAAGCCGTCCGTGCCGAGCGAGGTCCAGTCCTGCTCGACCCACTGGCTGATCTGGTCCGGTACCTGGCGCATCCAGTCACTCACCGCCAGCACGGGGCCCGGTGCGCCGTCCAGCACCTGCCGGACGTACGGGGTGCGCTGCTCGCCCCGGAGCTGGGCCGCGTCGGCCTCCAGCGCGTCCCGGCGCAGCTCGCCCCAGGAGGTCGCGGACCAGACGTCGGCCGTGACACCCCAGTCGGCGGCGAGCAGTTCCTGGGCCTCAAGGATCCAGTGGATCGCCGTACCGGACGCCAGCAGCTGGACCCTGGGGGAGTCCTGGTACGGGGCCACCCCGGCCCGGAAGCGGTACAGCCCCCGTACGATGCCCTCCTCGACGCCCTCCGGCATCGCGGGCTGCGGTTTGGGCTCGTTGTAGACGGTCAGGTAGTAGAAGACGTCCTCGGCCTCGGGGCCGTACATCCTCCGCAGTCCGTCCTTGACGATGACGGCGATCTCGTACGCGAACGCCGGGTCGTAGTTGAGCGACGCCGGGTTCGTCGCCGCGATCAGATGCGAGTGGCCGTCCGCGTGCTGGAGCCCCTCGCCCGTCAGCGTCGTACGGCCGGCGGTCGCGCCGACGATGAAGCCCTTGCCGAGCTGGTCGGCGAGCTGCCACATCTGATCGCCCGTGCGCTGCCAGCCGAACATCGAGTAGAAGATGTAGAAGGGGAACATCGGCTCGCCGTGGGTCGCGTACGACGTCGACGCGGCGATGAAGTCCGCCATGGAGCCGGCCTCGGTGATCCCCTCGTTGAGGATCTGGCCGTCCGTGGCCTCCCGGTAGTACATGAGCTGGTCACGATCGACCGGCTCGTACGTCTGGCCCATCGGGGAGTAGATGCCGGCCGACGGGAACAGCGACTCCATACCGAAGGTACGGGCCTCGTCGGGGACGATCGGGACCCAGCGCCTGCCGGTCTCCTTGTCCCGCATCAGCTCCTTGACCAGCCGGACGAAGGCCATGGTGGTGGCCATCTCCTGCTTGCCCGAGCCCTTGTGCAGGGCGGTGAACGCGCGGTCCTCGGGCATGGCCACCGCGACCGGGTGCACCCGGCGGGCCGGGGCCGGGCCGCCGAGGGCGGCGCGGCGCTCCTGGAGGTAGCGGACCTCGGGGGAGTCGGCGCCGGGGTGGCCGTAGGGCACCACTCCGCTGTCGAAGGCGCTGTCGGCGATCGGGAGCCCGAGCAGATCGCGCATGCCCTTGAACTCGTCGATCGTGAGCTTCTTCATCTGGTGGTTCGCGTTCTTCGACGCGAAGCCCTTGCCGAGGGTGTGGCCCTTCACGGTCTGCGCGAGGATCACGGTCGGCGTGCCCTTGTGGGCGAGGGCCGCGCGGTACGCCGCGTACACCTTGCGGGCCTCGTGGCCGCCGCGCGAGGTGTAGAAGCACTCGGCGATCTTCGCGTCGCCCACCAGCCGCGCCAGCTCCACGAGCGCGGGCTCGGCGCCGAAGAAGTGCTCACGGATGTACGCGACATCCCGGGTGGCGTACGTCTGGAACTGCGCGTCCGGCACCTCGCGCAGCCGGCGGACCAGGGCACCCGTGGTGTCGAGCGCGAACAGCTCGTCCCAGGCGGAGCCCCACAGGGATTTGATGACATTCCAGCCCGCGCCCCGGAACTGGGCCTCCAGCTCCTGCACGATCTTGAAGTTGGCGCGGACGGGGCCGTCGAGGCGCTGGAGGTTGCAGTTGATGACGAAGGTCAGATTGTCCAGGCGCTCCCGGGCCGCGAGCGCGAGGGCCGCCGTCGACTCCGGCTCGTCCATCTCGCCGTCGCCGAGGAAGGCCCAGACATGCGAGTTCGCCGTGTCCTTGATGCCCCGGTTGTGCAGATAGCGGTTGAACCGTGCCTGGTAGATCGAGGAGAGCGGGCCGAGACCCATGGAGACCGTGGGGAACTCCCACAGCCAGGGCAGCCTGCGGGGGTGCGGATACGACGGCAGGCCGTTGCCGCCCGCCTCCTGGCGGAAGTTGTCGAGCTGCTCCTCGCTCAGGCGTCCGTCGAGGAAGGCGCGGGCGTAGATGCCGGGGGAGGCATGGCCCTGTATATAGAGCTGGTCGCCGCTGCCGTCGCCTTCCTTGCCCCGGAAGAAGTGGTTGAAGCCGGTCTCGTAGAGCCAGGCGGCCGAGGCGAAGGTGGCGATATGGCCGCCGACGCCGAGCCGGGAGCCGCGCGTCACCATCGCGGCGGCGTTCCACCGGTTCCAGGCGGTGATCCGGGCTTCCAGCTCCTCGTCGCCTTCGGGGGCCGGCTCGACGGGGGTGGGGATGGTGTTGACGTAGTCCGTCTCCAGCAGCCGGGGGACGGGGACTCCGGCCGCCTCGGCGTGATGGAGGGTGCGGCGCATCAGATACGCGGCCCGGTGCGGGCCCGCGTGCTGGGCGACGGCGTCGAGGGAGGCCGCCCACTCGGCGGTCTCCTCGGCGTCGCGGTCCGGGAGCTGGTCGAGCTCGCTCGGAAGCTTGCTGAGGGGGTCGGTCATGATCGCCGCCTTCCGGACAGGAGGGGGGTGGTGAAAAGGGGGCCTTGTCTGGCAGGACAGGGCGTGGGGGGTGAACCCGATCCCGACTCTAAGCTGCTGATCGATGATCGATCAAAGTATTCGGACATAAAAGTTCTCCGTAGGGCGAAATTGGCATTCCGTGCCGCGAAATGGGGCACGGGGTGCCGTCTCGCTGGCGCTCGGGCTGACGGGTGTCGCGTGCGGCTGCCGCCAGGGCGTTCGGGTGC
>NZ_JBSGUP010000134.1:0-15494 GCF_053607985.1 Streptomyces sp. NPDC055078 | reverse complement strand
CACCTGATCCGTACCGAGCCTCGCGAACAGCGACGCCTCACACCGGCTCCGGGCCGGGCCCGATGACACGGGCTCGGCCCGGAGGCGGTACGAGGGTCGGACTGTCGCCGGACACAGCTTGTGTCTCCAGAGCGAGGCGCGCTCACGAGAGGCTTCCCATGCCCAGAACCACGCAGCTCCGCACCTACACCGTCCGTGAAGGAATGCTCGACGAGTGGGTCGAGCGGTGGCGGGCGGAGATCGTGCCGCTGCGGCTGGAGATGGGGTTCACCATCGGTGGCGCGTGGGTCGACCGGGAACGCAACCAGTTCGTCTGGCTGCTTTCCTACGACGGTCCGGAGACCTTCGCCGAACGCAATGCGATGTACTGGTCGTCACGGGCCCGCGAGGACATGAACCTCGATCCGAATGACTATCTGGTGCACACGGACGACCGGACCGTCGAGGAGCGGTGGTGACTAGTCCGGCGCGGGCGGCAGCATGTGCTGAGTCCGCTCGGCCTCGGTGAGGGTACGGAAAACACGTCCGCGCGCGTATGCCTCAAGCCGGTCGAAGTCGGGGGTAGCGGACCAAACCCGGGCCGTTCCGTCACAGGAGGCGGTCAGCAGCCGGGTGCCGTCCCGTGACCACGCTACGGACGTCACCTTGTCCCGGTGGACACCGGCAATCACGGCTTCCTCGAAGGTCCCGGCCGACCAGACTCGTACCGTACGGTCGTCGGAACCAGTCGCGATGAATCGACCGTCCGGTGACCAGGCGATGGCTCGGACCCTGCCTTCGTGACCCTTCAGGGTGTCGATGCGGCGTCCCGTGGTGGTGTCCCACACAGCGGCGGTCCAGTCGCCGGAGGCTGTTGCGACCCGCTGTTCGTCGGGAGCCCAGGCGATGTCGTCCACGTAGTTGTCGTGCCCTCGCAGGACGGTGAACTGCCGGTTCTCACGGACGTCCCAGAGGCGGCAGGTGCGGTCGTCGGAGACGCTGGCGAGCAGGCGGCCGGTTGGGGACCAGGCGAGGCGGCCGATCCAGTCCTGATGCCCGGCCAAGGACATTACCTCGGTGCCGCTGCGCGCGTCCCACAGCCGCACCGTGCCGTCATGTCCCCCGGTGGCGATGCGATCGCCGCTCGGAGACCAGGCGCAGGACTCGGTGGTGTCGCCCCGGTGCTCGAAGACGGGGTTGGAACACTCGTCCATGACGCGGAAGGTTCCATCGTTGGTGCTGAGCGCGAGCCGGTCGTCCTGGGGTGCCCAGGCGACACTCCAGACGCGGTCGTCCAGAACGGTCTGCCCGATCGGCTCTCCCGTGGTCGCGTCCCAGACACGGACCGTGGCGTCGTCGGCGGCGGTCGCGACGCGACTCTCATCGGATGACCAGGCGGCCTGGTTCACCGGGCTGCGGCCCCCGTCGATCAGCAGGCTCTCGGCTCCGGGAGGCCGTACGTCCCAAACCGCTCCGGTGCCATCGGTCGAGGCGGTGGCGAGCCGACGGCCCGTGGGCGACCAGGACACACCCCACACCGTGTCGGTGTGGCCCCGCAGTACGGCGAGAACCTTCGCGTCCCGGGTGCTGACGACACGTACGGTGCGGTCGGACGACGCGGTGGCGAGCGCCCGGCTGTCCGGGGACCAGGCCGGGTTCCATACGTAGTCGTCATGCCCCCGGAGCAGCAGCCGCAGTTCGCCGGTGCGGGCGTCCCAGATGCGTGCCGTGTGGTCGCCGGACCCCGTGGCGATGCCCTGGCCGTCGGGAGACCAGGCGATGCCCTCGACAAAATCGGAGTGGCCGGTCAGAGTGACGGCCGGAGTGCCCGTCGTCAGGTCCCAGACGATCGCCGTCTGGTCGTGGGAGGCCGACGCGAGCCGCGTGCTGTCGGGAGCCCAGGAGACTCCCCAGACATCGTCGCTGTGACCGCGCAACGTGTGGATCAGAGCACCGGTTTCGGCGTCCCACACCCTGACAGCGGCGTCCTTCGACGTGGCCGCGATCAGCCTGCCATCAGGGGACCAGGCAGCCTGCCTGCCGATGTCGGAGGCGCCGGTCAGCGCCCGCACCGGTCGCCCGGTCACCGCGTCCCAGACCCGTACGAGACGGTCACGACCCGTGGTGACCACGCGCGCGGAGTCGGGCGACCAGGCGACGCCTTCGACCATCACACCGTCGGACGGCAGGACGAGCAGCGACCGCCCCGACCCGGCGTCGAAGATACGGGCGGTGCCGTCCCTGGAAGCGGTGGCGAGCGAGCGTCCGTCCGGGGACCATACGATGTGACGAACGGTGTCCGTGTGCCCGTCGAGACGGGTGTGAATATGGCTGAATGCCAGGGCCGTCATCAGGGCACGGCGCGCCGACGGGGTGGGCGTACATTCGCCGAGGGCGGCCAGGGCAAGGAGAATCGCCCGCTCGGGACGGCTCTCGGCGATGCCGAGAGCGTACTGGCCAATGCTGTGCGAGACCCGTCGCAGATAGGAGAGATCACGCCGCTGCGAGGACTGGACGAGCGAGTGCGCGGTCGGCGACGCCTGGCCGGTCTCCTCCAGAGCGGCAAGCCAGCGCTGTGCAAGAGAAAGCCGTTCACCGGTGAGCAGATAGTCGTCACTCCGGACCGAACGCTCCCAGTCCTCGGCCCATCGTTCGAGTTCGGCGCGTTGGCGGAGCTGCTCGGTGCGTGCCTCGACCTCCTGCCTCAGAGGGGCCCATTGGCGGAACAGCGCTTCATGGGTCACCTGAGCGCACGGCACCTGTCCTGAGAGCGTGTCCCCATGGACGTCGGACATCAGCAGCCGCGCGTCCACAAACGCGTCCACGACACGGCGCTCCCGGTCCGTGAGCTCGGACAGGGGAACGCGTCTGCGGGCCACTTCCTGCCCCTGGACGGTGACGAACTTGAGCAGCACCCGCAGCACCTGGTCGATCCCGTCATCCGGACCGATCTCGCCCACAGTGTGGTCGGCCTGCCGGGCGAGGGCACCGGCCACGCCCCCCAGACTGCGGTACAGCTCATCGGTAACGGTCGCGCCTGGACCGCCGGAGGCAAGGTACAGCTCCTGAAGGAGGTAGGCGAGTAGAGGCAGGGCATCGTCCGTGCCCGCGTCGTCCATCATGGTGTCGACGACCCCGGGTGCGAAGGTCAGGTCGACCAGTGAACCCGGTCGCTCCACCGCCTCGGCCAGCCGGCTTCTGGTCAGCGCTCCGACAGCGATCGGGCCCTGAACGAGGTCGGCGTGAGCGGTGCCGAGGAACTGTCCGAGGAACTCCACCCGCAGTGTCGCCAGGATGCGGACACGGGAGTCCCGGTCCACGCAGGTGCGGATCGCTTCGAGGAACTGTGCGCGCTCGCGCTCACCAGCAAGCGTGATGACTTCCTCCAGCTGGTCAATGACCAGAAGCGTGCGGCGAAAGCGGCCACTGTGCAGCCGGGACAGCTCCACCCCCAGGGACCCCGGCCCCTGTCGCAGCCGCCGCAGGACGGTGTTCACCTGCTCCCTCCCTCCGGCAGCGGCGATCGCGCCGGCGAGAGCCCCGAGCGGGTTGGGGCCAGGAGCGAAGGCGGGCAGGACAGTCCATCTGCGCCCTCGTAGCCTTGGCATCACACCGGCCCTGACCAGCGAGGACTTTCCGCTGCCTGACGCGCCGACCACGACGACGTACCGGTCGGCGGGCCGGTCTGCCGATGTGTGCAGCCTGCGGGTCAGTTCCGCGGCCTGGGCTTCCCGCCCGAAGTAGACGGCGGCCTCGTCCTCCATGAAGGCGTCCAGACCCGGGTACGGCACTCGGTCCCGGGGCCAGTCCGCCTGTGGCGGCGCGGGATTCTCCAGCCGGTGGACGACGACCTGCCCGAGCACTATCGCCAGGACGAGCAGACCCATGGCGGGTACGGACGCCTGCTGAATGAGCTTGAGCAGCCACGGCGCGTCATCCACGTTGGTGGCGTAGTTGGTGACGATACCGAGCAGACAGGCGAGAAGCACCAGCAGGATCTGGAGCGCCAGTTGCATCCGGTGTCTCATGAGCCCCCTCGTACCGACCAGTTGTCCCGACAGGACATCATCCGAGGCCGCACCGCTGATCTCAACAGGGCGTGTTCGGCCTCGCGTGATCGGCTCGGCGGGCATCGGTGTACCGCGGTGCCTGGTTCCACCAGTGGCTCAGGGAGCGGGGTGCTGGGCGAGCCAGTCCTGGAGTTCGCGGTGGCGGAACTGATAGGCGGTTCCGGCGGTACGCATGATGCCGACCTGGGTGGCCCAGTGCAGGAATCGGCCCAGCCGCCAGGGCAGCCGGTGGTGCCCGAAGCGGGTGAAGAGCAGGAAGACGCCGTAGCGCAGGCCGGCGGGCACGCTCGCCAGTCCGGCGGTGATCGCCGCCAGTGTGCCGGCGAGTGGCGCGAAGAGCAGGTAGCCGGGAGGGTCGAGGGTGGCGATGAGCCCGATCGAGATACCGAGGGCCAGGATGATCACCACGGTGATGGTGAGGGCCACCAGAAGGTCGTCGCGGATGAGGCGGCGCGGGTCGCCGACCTCGGAGACCTCCCTGCGGAAGAGCGAGCCCACGAGCCCGAACATGAATCCGGCCGGGAGCCCGAAGAATATCCCCACGGCAGCGATCATCGGCACGACGTTGCGCTCCCAGACCCAGTACGGGTCCAAGGACAGCTCGAAGCTCCCGTCCGACACGTTGATGATCAGCAGGACCATCGACCCGACGGCCACCGCGATCACGAATCCGGCGATGGACCCGGTGATGAGTCCGCTCAGGGCACGGCCCCAGTCCCGGAGGGTGCGCAGGGTGGGTGACCCGAGGCGGTGGGGGCGCGGCCACACCCGGACCCACGTCTGGACGACGCCGAAGAGCACGATCGGCGCCACCATGGCGAGCAGATGGACGAACAGCTCGCGGCCGGATATGTCCCTGAGCCCCATGTAGTGGTTGACATCGCTGCTCAGGAACCTCATACCGATGGCGATCACCGGGACGACGATCGCGAGGTAGAGCAGGACCTGGGCGGCTCGTACGCGCCGGTTCCCCACGAGGGGCCACAGTTCGTGCGGGATGAGGTCGATGCCGGACAGCGCCCGGCCCCGGATCACCCGGGTGCCGCCCATGTTGTCCTCCAGGTGCCGGGCCAGCACATGCAGCCGGGCGTGGACCTGAGGGCGGGTCATCCGGTTCGGGGGCGGGAGGTGGCCGGTCGCGGCGTGCTGGAGGAACAGGTCGACGAGGTGGTCACGCACCGCTTCCACACCGGTGAGGGCGGGGACGAGCAGACCGGCGGGTGCGAGGGCGTGGCTTCCGGTGGCGGGGTCGCACTGTTCGTAGAGGGAGACGGCCATCGTCAGCCGCCACGGAGTCGACAGGCCCTGGGCGAGGGGCCCGTCGGGGGCGGTTTCGAGTTCCCGGAGTACGTCGTCCCACCGGGCCGGGTCCTGGGTGTGGGAGCGGATGAAGGCACACGCCCGCGCCGCGCTGACGGGGGTGATCTCCACTCGGGCGGTGTCGCGTGCGTGGGTGCCCAGCGCCTCGTACGCGGCACTGCGGGAGGTCAGGATCATGCCCGCGCGGGGGCGTCCGTATCGGTAGGCGTCCAGTTCCCGCATCGCCCGGCGGGCCCGTGGCGCGTCTCCGCCTCCGGCGTCCATCTCGTCCAGGCCGTCCAGGACGGGCAGGATCAGCCCGTCCTCGACCAGGGCGGTCGCCGCGGCACGGGAGAGCTGGAAGGTCTCCATCAGATGCCGCCGCATCCACATCCTGACCGCGTCGCCGATGTCGCGTGTGGTGGTGACGGTGGGCATACGGGTCCAGGAGGCGAGTGACATGCGTACCGGTACCGGGTCGCGCGGACCTCGGTCCTCGACCAGCGTGAGAAGGAGTTCGATGGCCAGGACCGTCTTGCCCGAACCGGCCGCCCCGGTGATCACCAGCCGGCCGGGCCGCAGCCGGCGGTAGTAGTCGATCACCCCGCTCAGGCTCCCGTCGGGGTCGGCGCCCGCGGCGTTGTGGGCGGGCGCGGGCCGCAGCGTGAACCGTACGTCGATCGGAGTGCCGACATCTCCGAGGAGGCGGGCACGTTCCCTGGTCTCGGCGAGGGTGACCTCCGCGGCGAGCTTCGCGGCGAGCGCGGTCGTGTCCGGGACCTGGACCCGCAGCGTGCTCAGGGCCATATGGGCCGACCACACCGCCACGAACAATCCGGGCAGCGCGATCAGCAGACCCGTACCGTCCAGGGCCTCACCCCCCGGCTTCCGCTCCGTCAACCACACGGCCAGAGCAGCGACACACCCCCCGCAGAGCACAACCCACAGCCAGCCAGTCCCCCGCCCCCGGATACGTTCCATGCCTCCAGAAGTACCACCCCGCGCACGAGCCGCATCGGCTTTCGGGCAACCTCACCGAGGCCGGCCGATCCGCTCCGGCGGTCCGGGAATCCGGAGTGTCAGACCCTGGCTCTACGGTTGGTCCATGACGTCAGAAATGGACCTGCGGCCTGTCCGCGAGCGGCGAAGGCACCGTGCTCAGAACGAGTCGCCGTGCCAGTGCACCGCCCCCGGCGCGGTGACCGTGGCGCGGACGGCCGCCGGGTCCGCGTGCAGGGTGCGGTACATACCTGTGCGGTGTTCCACGGGGCGGGCGTCGGCCAGGAGCGCGGGGAGGGCCGTCACCACCGCGTCGTCCGGTGGGAGGCGTACGTCGGCGGTGCTGTGTCCGGCGGCGCGGGCGCGTCCGGCGGCGGCGGAGAGCAGGGCACGGGCGACGGAGGGGGCGTCGGCGGAGAGGGCGATCTCGGCGATCAGGGCGGTGTCGTCGCGGTGGCGGAGGACGAGGAAGCCGGTGGGGCGGCCGTCGGGGGCCTGGGCGACCAGGGTTTCGGTGACGGCCGGGTCGTACCAGACGGGAACGCGGTGCTGCCAGTCCTCCGGGGTGCGGACGGTGGTGAGGGGGCGGTGGGCGTCGTAGCCGTCGCGGAGGGCGGGGAGGTCGGAGGGCCGGGCCGGGCGGACCCGGGGGTCGGGAGCCGGGCTTCCGGCTTCGGGCGCCAGCGGGCCGGTCCAGCCGGAGGCCGTGAACGTCCGCCAGCCGGCGCCCTCGTAGACCCGTGGTGTGCCGGTGAACAGGAGCGACCAGGCGCAGCCGTCGTCGGTCATGGTCCGTACGGCCTGGGTGAGGAGCGCGGAGACATGGCCCCGGCCACGGGCCTCGGGGAGGGTCGCGACGGAGCCGAGGCAGCCGACGCGCTCCACGGTCGCGGCGGCGGAGCGGATGGGCCGGGGCTGGTAGTGGACGGCGGAGAGCACCCGTCCGCCGTCCGCCGCGACGAAGGTACGGCGGTGCCGCCCCTGGTCGCGGGCCCACAGCTCCGCCACCGGCGCGGTCCCGAAGGCCGTGTGCCACAGGGCGTGGAGGGACGGTTCGTCCGCCGGGGTCGCGGTGCGGTACTCCATGGGCCGGAATCCTCTCGTACGGCGAAAGCGGCGGAGATACGGGCTCAGAGCACCAGGTTGCCCGTGGTCCGGACGCGGTCGCCGTCCTCGGGCACGGCGGTGCGGGTGACTCCGTCCTCGGTGCAGGAGGTGTGCAGCAGCGCCGATGAGCCGGTGAACGCGGCGGGGGCGAGGGTGAGTCTCCCGCCGGTGAAGCGGGCGCCGACGGCAGCGTAGCGGTTGGTTCCGGTATCGATACGCAGATGGGCGGCGGCTTCGGCGGTGGTGCTGCGGAGGTCGGCCAGGTCCCAGGTGACGGTGGCGCCGTCCGCGCCCTTCGCGCGGGTGAGCAGGGCGTGTTCGGCGTTGTCGCCGCGCAGGGCCGCGCCGCCGCCGATCGCGAGGCGCTGGTCGCGTACGGCGGTGAGGTGGATGCCGGTGTCGGTGAGGGTGCCGCCGTCGATGCGCAGTTCGCCGGAGCCCACCGAGAGGGGGGCCGCGTCCTGGGCGCCGGTCAGGGTGCAGTCGGTGAAGCGGACGGGACCGGGGCCGCGCAGGATGTTGCCGTCGAGTCCGGTGAACGTACAGCGGACGAAGTGGACCGTGGTGGTGACGGGTGTCTGGACGAGGACGCTGCTCTTGGGGAGCGTGAAGACACAGTCCGTGACCGTGGTGGGGCGGGTGGACCGGGCGGAGCGCTGGCCGACGGCGAAGGAGGAGGCGCTGCAGCCGCGCAGTTGGGCGCCGTCGGCGTTGACGGTGAGGGTGCCCGCGCTGTCGAAGGTGGGGCGGGCGATGACCTTGACATTCTCCAGCGTCAGGTCGGTGATCTTCGTGTTGGCGGTGAACCAGGAGCAGACATGGTCGCGGACGGTGATGCGTTTGGCCGATGTGCCCCACTGCGCTCCGGAGTTGGCGATATCCATGAGTCCGGAGTTGCCCTCGAAGACGAGGTCGTGTTCGTACTGCCCGTGGGTGGTGAAGGGGTTGCCGCCCTGGTCGTCGCCGTCGCCGTGGCAGTTGACGACCCGGCAGTAGGCGGAGGCGGTGAGGTCGTTGAGATGGCGGGCGTTGCTGCTGGCGCAGTCGGCGACGCGGCCGTGGATGCAGTAGATCTGCTGGGTGAGATAGCCCGCGCCGCCGAAGTGGACGGTGGGCGGGTTCTTCAGGGAGCAGCGTTCGGTGGTGAACCGGTTGCCCCAGCGGCGCATGACGACGGGCCAGAAGGTGCCGGTGGCATGCAGGTCGGAGACATCGCAGTCGACGGCGTACTCGAAGGCGACGGGGTGGGAGCCGGTGTACTGGTCGTCGGTGGCGCCGGTGTCCTCGCCCGCGCCGAGAAAGACCATGTCGCGTACGGTGATCCGCTCGACGGGTCGTACGGGAGTCCAGGTCAGGGTGCGTCCGGGGGCCAGTTCCCAGCCGTTGAGGTAGTCGACGCGGACATGGGTGCCGTCGATGATCTGGGTGATCTGGACGAGGCGCTGGAGTTCGCGCTCGTCCCGCCCGCCGCCCGCGACGGTGTCGCTGGTGACGGTCCACCACTGGCCGACCCCGAACGCGGCGGAGTCCGGTACCGGGAAGGCGTCGGTGAGTTCGATGACCTTCTCGGGGAGGGTGTGGCGGACCGTGTCGGCGTCGGCGCCCGGTTTGCCCCGGAAGAACAGCACCGCGCCGAAGGGGTTGTCGTGAGTGTTGCGTTCGATGCCTCCGGTGTGGACGGTGTTGCCGCCGAAGTCCAGGTCGAGATCGGAGCGGAAGAAGGTGTGGCGGCGGCGGAACAGCAGATCGGTACGGGCCTCGATCCGGTGGACGGCGGGGTCGTCGACCATGGCGTCGAGCGCGTCGTCGGCGGGGGTCTTCGCGTCGAAATGGCCGAAGCGGCGGAAGTCCAGGGCGCCGTCGTGGAGTTGGTGCCAGCGGCCCCGGCGCGGGGCGTCCCGGGGGCTGAGGACCGTACCCCCGTTGGCGGCGGCGGTGGTACGGGCGTCGTAACGCAGGGTCATGCCTCCGCCGTCGCCGGGGGTCCGGTATCCGGCGACGACGGCGAGTTCGCCGTGGGTCAGTGCCCGGGAGGGGCGGGCGAGCAGTTCGGCGACGGTGTCATGGGCGCGGGGCGAGCGGTTCGCGCGGCTGTCGGCGTGGGCGGTGCGGGGGGCCGCGATGGTCGTGCCGACCGCGAGGGCGGCGCCCGCGCCGCCGAGGTGCAGCAGCCGGCGGCGGGAGGAGGGGGCGGCGGCGGCAGGGTCGGCGGCAGGGTCGGCGGCAGGGTCGGGGGCCAGGACGTCAGGGGGCTGCGGGCTCTGCGGGCTCTGCGGGCTCAAGGCAGGTGTCTCTCATCCGGGTCCGCGGCGGCGGACGGCTGATCCGGGGACGACAGTGTGGTGCGGTACGGCGGCATGAAGCGGGTCCGGGGCATCTGGTCGGCGAGTACGCCGCCGTCCACCACGATCCGGGTGCCGGTGATGTAGGCGCCCGCGTCGGAGGCGAGCAGCAGCAGCGCGCCCGCGCACTCGTCGGGCCGGGCGTAGCGGCCGAGCGGGATGCGCTCGCGGTAGGCGGCCTCGAACGCCTCCCGGTCGAAGGGGAACTCGCCGTCGATGGGGGTCTCGACCATGCCGGGGGCGATGGCGTTGACGGTGATGGCGTGCGGGGCGAGTTCCACCGCGAGGGTCTGGGTGAGGAGGTCGACGGCGGCCTTGGAGGCGTTGTAGTGGACGAGCCCGGCCTCCGCGACCAGGCCGTTCTTGGAGGTGATGTTGATGATCCGGCCGGGTACGGAGTCGGCGATCATATGTTCCGCGACGCGCTGGGTGAGGAAGAAGACGGCGTCGACATTGACCCGCATCACCCGGGACCAGCTCTCCGGTGTGACCTCGTTGAAGCGTTCGAGGGCGGCGACGCCCGCGTTGTTGACGAGGATGTGCAGCGGTCCGGCGTCCGCGCGCACCCGGTCGGCGAAGCCGGTGAGTTCTTCCGTACGGGACAGGTCCTGCTCGTGGACGCGGACGGTCCGGCCCGGACGCCGGACGAGTTCGGCGGTCTCGGCGAGGCCGGGTGCGCCGGGCAGGTCGGTGAGGATCAGTTCGGCCCCGGCGTCGGCGAGCGCGATGGCGAAGGCGCGGCCGAGGCCACGCGCGGCGCCGGTCACCAGCGCGGTGCGTCCGGTGAGGTCGAAGCGGTCCATTCAGATGCTCCCGGCTCAGAGAAATACGGAGAGATACATAGGGATACGGAGGGATACGGGTGGAGAGGGGGCCCGGCGGCGGGGAAGGCCGCCCGCGACCGGGCCCCCGGTCTTGGGGGGGCTCAGTCCAGACCCAGCAGACCGAGCGCGGGGCGGTGGATCAGGGCTTCGACCGCGTCCTGGTCGAGCGGGTCGAGTCCGGGGATACCGGGGACGCGGGCGATACGGCGCAGTCCGTCGACGGAGTCGTTCACCGTGGTGAAGGGGAAGTCGCTGCCGAAGAGCAGTTTGTCCCAGACGCCGTAGTCCTGGACGAGGCGCAGACTGTGCCAGAGCTGGAAGGGGCGGTAGTGCAGCGCGCTGATGTCGGCGTAGACATGCCGGTGTTTGCGGATGACGGCGACGCACTCCCCCTCGAAGGGGTGGGCGAGGTGGGCGAGCACCATCCGCAGCTCCGGGTGGCGCATGGCGACCCAGTCCAGATGCCGGGGCATGGCGTACTCCAGCGGCGCCTGCGAGATGAACGTCGTCCCGGTGTGCACCAGCATCGGCAGGCCGTGCCGTTCCGCGTAGCCGAACAGCTCGTCGTAGGCGGGGTCGGCGGGGTTGAACCCGGCGTACATCGGCATGATCTTGATGCCGCGCAGCCCGAGGTCCCGGTGGCCGTGGGTGAGTTCGTCCTGCCAGCCCGGCTGGGTGGGGTCGATGGAGAGATAGCCGATCAGCCGGTCGGGGTGGGCCCCGGCGTAGGCGGCGACGGCCGTGTCGTCCACCCACAGTCCGCTGCGGCGGGCCTTGCCGCCGACGACGACCGTACGGGTGCCGTCCGGGGCGGTGGCCGCGTACTCCTCCCAGC
Organism: Streptomyces sp. NPDC055078; assembly: GCF_053607985.1. Taxonomy (NCBI): domain Bacteria; kingdom Bacillati; phylum Actinomycetota; class Actinomycetes; order Kitasatosporales; family Streptomycetaceae; genus Streptomyces; species Streptomyces sp. NPDC055078. The sequence goes on along the minus strand of NZ_JBSGUP010000134.1, from coordinate 4,039 downwards.
GGACGGTGAGGTCGACCTCACCGGCGTGGGCGCGCGCCGACTCGTCGCGGAAGGTGGCGTCGAAGTCATGGCTGTGCCGGAAGAGATGGGAGTGCACGTCGATGATCACGCCCGGCCCCCTGCCGTGGGGTACGGCCCCTGCATCATGTGCGGTTCCTCTTCTCCCAGCCCTCGGCGAACATGTTCCAGAAACGGTGGCTCGGCGGGTGCTCGGCGAAGACCTCATCGACCAGTTCGATGCCGAGGCCGGGGGCGGTGGGCAGCTCGATATGGCCGTCGACCACCGGCAGCGCGCCCTTGACCGCGTCGAAGACATACGGCTCGAGGAGTCCGTCGAAGGTCTCCAGGATCTGGAAGTTGGTGATCCCGAGGGCGGCGTGCACCGAGGCGGTGGTGCAGAGCGGGGAGTTGGAGTTGTGCGGGGCGACGGTCATGCCGTGGGCGTCCGCCTGGGCCGCGATCTTCCGCAGTTCGGTGAAGCCGCCCGCCATCGACAGATCGGGCTGGATGATGTCGACCGCGCCCGTCGCGAAGAGCTGCTTGTACTCGTACCGGTTGTGGAAGTGCTCACCGCCGGAGATCGGGAACGGCGCGATCGCGCGCAGCTCCGCGTACCGCTCGATATGCGTCCAGGGCATCGGCTCCTCGAACCAGCCGATGTCGTACGGCGCGAGTTCGTGCAGCAGCCGGCGGGCGGTGCCGGTGCCGAAGCGGGCGTGGCCCTCGATGAAGAGGTCGGTGTCGGGGCCGACGGCGTCGCGGACGGCGGCGACCAGCTCGACCGAGCGGCGCAGCTCGGCCTTCTCCAGATGGTGCAGTCCGGCACCGAACGGGTCGAACTTGAGGGCGGTGTACCCCTTCGCGAGCGTCTCCTGGGCCTTGGCGGCGAAGACCTCGGGCTCGCGCTCGCCGGTGTACCAGCCGTTGGCGTAGACGCGTACGCGATCGCGGGTGGCTCCCCCGGTGAGCCGGTACACCGGGAGTCCGACCGCCTTGCCCATCAGGTCGTACAGCGCCTGGTCGACGCCCGAGACGACCACGCCGCCGATGTCGCCGCCGCGCAGATAGTCGCCCTGGTACATCCGCAGCCAGAGTTCCTCGACGTCGAAGGGGTCGGCGCCGATGAGATGGCGGCGGCCCATCGCCTCGGTGAGGGCGCAGGTCTCGGCCACCCGGTAGGGGTGGGTGATCTCGCCGACTCCGCTGAGGCCCTCGTCGGTGTGGATACGGACATAGCCGAAGTCACGCCAGGCGGTGCCGAGGACGAGGGTCTCGACCCGGGTGATCCGCCCGGCGGGCCCGGTGGGGCGGCTGGTGTTGACGGTGAGCATCAGCGCTGTGCTCCGCCCATGGTGGAGGTGTGGGCCAGATCGGCCGGTCCGCCCTCGGTCAGGGTCTTGTGGACGGCGGCCTCGGTGGACTCGATGAGATGGTCGATGTCGGCGTCGGTGTGCGCGTACGAGATATGGCTGCGCTTGAGGTTGAGCGGCAGCTCGAAGATCCCGTGCTCGGTGAGGTTGCGGCGTACGCCGATGAACCGGGCCGCGTCGTTGGCGAGCAGGTCGTCGTACGAGAGGGGGGCGGGGCCCGCCATGAAGTAGCTGACGAAGACCGAGCCGTAGCCGGTGACGACGGCGGGCACGCCCAGGCTCTCGTACAGCGCGGAGAGTCCGGTACGGGCGCGCTCACCGAGCCGGAAGGTGTGCTCGTGCACCGGCTCGTCGGTCAGCTTCCGCAGGGTGGCGAGGGCGGCGGCGACCACCTGGGGGTGGCCGTTGTACGTCCCGGCGAAGAACGCGGGGCCGCCGGGGCGGGTGCTGAACAGCTCCATCAGATCGGCCCGGCCGCCGAGCGCGCCGACCGGGGCGCCGTTGGCGATCGCCTTGCCGAGGGCGGTGAGGTCCGGGGTGATGCCGCAGATCGACTGGTAGCCGCCGAGGGCGTGCCGGAAGCCGGTGATGACCTCGTCGAAGATCAGCACACTGCCGGCCCGGGTGCACTCATCGCGCAGGGTGCGCAGGAAGTCGTCGGTGGGCAGCAGTGCGCCGACGTTGTGCGGGATGGGTTCGAGAATGACGGCGGCGATGTCGTCGCCGTGGTCCGCGAACACCTGGCGGACGGCGGCCACATCGTTGAACCGCAGGACCAGGGTGGCGTCCAGGACCTCCGGCAGGATGCCGGCGGAGGTGGGGTCATGGGCCCCGACCCGGTCCGGGGACGAGATCACATTGAGGCTCACGGAGTCGTGCCAGCCGTGGTAGCAGCCCTGGAACTTGACGACGAGCCGGCGTCCGGTGGCGGCCCGGGAGACCCGGAGCGCGTGGAAGGTGGCCTCGCTGCCGGTGCTGGTGAGCAGAACCTTCTCGATGGAGGGGACCAGTTCGGTGAGACGTTCGGCGAGGGTGACCTCGGCGTCGGTGACGGCCACGCCCGGGAGGGCCAGCTCGGCTCCGGCGGCGGTGGTCGCGGCGGCCACGTCGGGGTCGTTGTGGCCGAGCAGCGCGGGCCCGAAGGCGGCGTGGTAGTCGGTGAACTCGCGGCCGTGCTGGTCCCAGAAACGTGCGCCCCGGGTACGGGTGATCACCAGATCGGTGAACCCGGGGATGCTGCGCTGGCCGCTGTTGACGCCTCCCGGGATGACCCGGCGGGCGCGCTCGGCGAGCGTCATGCGGTGCTCCTTGCGTCGATTGCTGTCGGTCGGACCGGGGGCTCTGCTCAGCCCTCGGTCACGGGTGCCATCCGCCCGGCATTCGTCGCGATCAACTTGCGAACTGCTTCTACTGGCTTTGCTGGTGTTGCTGGCGTTGCCAGCTTCACTGGTTCTGCTGGTTTTGCTGTTTTTCAAAACACTGTTCTGTATATCGAAACAGTGCGCTTAGGTTAGATGGCCATTTCACCCACGTCAAGACTCGTCTTGGAGACAACGAGTCGCTTCAGGACTACCCTGTTCGGATATGCAGAACAGTCAGGGATCCGAGCAGGCAGATACGCGGAACGGTCGGGGACAGGGGCGAGAGGCCGCCGACCCCGCCAAGTACTGGGTGAAGACGGTCGGTCGGGGCGCCGAGATCCTGGAGGCCCTCGCCACCCGCGGCCCCGGCCACGGCATGAGCGTCACCGAGGTGGGCCAAGCCTGCGGAATCTCCAAGAGCGCCGCCTTCGGCATCCTCCAGACGCTCCGCCACTACGGGCTCGTCGCCGACGAGGGCGAGGGGATGCACCGCCGCTACCGCCTCGGGATGACCCTGGCCAGGCTCGGCGACCGGGCCCGCTCCCAGGTCTCCCTGCGCGATGTCGCCCGCCCGGTCCTGCTCGACCTCACCGGGTCCACCGGGATGGCCTCCCGGGTGGCGGTCCTCGAAGCGGGCCACGCCGTGGTGATCGACCAGGTCGACCTGGAGCAGGGCCCCCGCCTCGATCTGCGGATGGGCACGCGTGAGCTGCCCTACTGCTCGGGGCTCGGCAAGGCGCTGCTCGCGGAGATGCCCGAGGACGAGGCGCGCGAGCTGATCGCCCGTACGGGGCTGCGCCGCCGCACCTCACGCACCATCACCGACGAGGAGACCCTGATCACCCATCTGCGGGACATCCGCGCCTCCGGGTACGCCCTGGACGACGAGGAGGACGCCGAGGGGATCTTCTGCGTCGGCAGCGTGGTCCGCGACCACCGCGGTGACACCGCCGGGGCGATCAGTGTCACCGGGCTCAAACTGGACCAGCCAAGCTGGCGGTTCCAGGAGCTGGGGCGGCAGGTGCGGGATGCGGCGGAGCGGATCAGTCTGAGCCTGGGGCATCGGCCGGGGCCGGCCTGACCCCTCGCCGGGCCCGGGCCCTGCGGCTGGGTCGACCGCGTGTCGTTGCCGTGCCCGCGCCATGTGTTTGCCGCGGTGTGTCCGGCTGACGCGCACCCCTGCGGGGTGTCCTCAAACGCCGGACAGGCTTGATATGCGCACCCCGGTTCGCAAGCCCCAAGCACCCGGAGCCAGGCGTCCGTCCTCAAACGCCGGACAGGCTTGATATGCGCACCCGGGCAGGCAAA
>NZ_JBSGUP010000133.1:0-15615 GCF_053607985.1 Streptomyces sp. NPDC055078 | reverse complement strand
GGTGCGGGGGCCGCCGCCGGGGCCCCGGCGGCCGTCGCGCGGAGCCTGCCGTCGCCGGACGGTCCCCCGGCCACCGGCGCCGCCGTGGCCGGATCACCGGGTACGGGGCCCTCGGCCGGACTGCCCCCGGCGCCGCCCTTCCCCGCCGCGCGCTCCCGGGGTTCCGGGGCCGGACCGGCCGCGGATACGGCTGCCGATCCGGCCGCGGGTGCGGGTGCCGACGCGGACGGCGGTACGGACGGAGGTGCGGGCACTGACCCGGACGCGGGCGCTGACCCGGACGCGGATACGGATGGGGGTGCGGGCGCCGACGCGGGTGCTGATGCCGGGCGGTCACCGCCCCGCCCTCCGCTCACCCCAGGGAGGACGGTGTCGTCGAGAAGCGCGGGGTCGGCGCGCAGGATCATGCCCTGCACCCGGCTCAGATCAGTGCCCGGGTCGAGCCCGAGATCCTCGGCGAGCCTGGCCCGGGTCTCGTTGTAGACCTCCAGCGCCTCACCGCGGTGGTCCGCGCGGTAGAGGGCGACCATCCGGAGCATGGCGAGCCGCTCGTGGTGGGGGTGGTCGGCGGTCGCGCGGGCCAGCTCTTCGAGGGCACGCCCGCGCTGGCCGAGCGCGAGCCGGGCCTCGGCGCGCTGGGTGAGGGCCGAGAGGTGCAGTTCGTCGAATCCGGTGCCGAGGCGGCGTACGAGTCCGTCCGGCGCCGTTCCGGCGAGCACCGGGCCGCCCCAGTCGTCGAGGGCGAGATCGAGGAGCCGCAGTCGCTCGGCGTGGTCATGCGTTCGTTCCGCTTGCCGCAACAGGGCCCGGAACCGGTGGAGATCGACAGCACCGGAATCACCCTCGACCAGGTATCCGCCGCTGCTGCGCACGAGCTCGAAGCCGTATCGCCCGGCGTCCGCTTCAAGGAACCGGCCGCGCAGGCGCGAGATATGCACCTGAAGGCTGCCACGCGCGCTGGACGGGGGCGGCCCCTCGTCCCACAGCAGATCGATCAGGCGGTGGGCCGGGACGACCCGGCCGATGTCGAGCAGCAGCAGACCCAGCAGCAACCGCTCCCGGCGCCGTCCGATGTGCAGCGAGACACCCTGGGAGGTCCAGTCGAGACCTCCCATGATGCGAAACCGCATTCCCCCATCGGTCATGTCTGCATCCTCCGCAATCGCCTGGCAAGTGGCAAGCGAATGGCAAGCCGATGGCCAGGCCGTGGCCGGTGGCTTCTGGCACCTTGCCAATCTGCGCCCGGACTTGAAACCGGGGGGTCCGGGCGGCAGGTAAGAGGAAGGGTTCCCACTGCATGTCCTCCGAGATGTTCACCGAGATCGACCACGGACAGACCCGCTCCGACGCCGCGAGCCGGCAGCCGTCGGAATTGCCGTTGCGCCATATCGGTCAGAACCCGGACAACCCACGTGAAGCACTGCGCGAGCTCGGACCACTGACCACCAGTATTCGCGAGATCGGGCTGGTGAACGCGATCACCGTCGCATCCGTACCGGCGTATCTGCGTGAACGACCGGAGCGCGCCCGGGAGCTCGACCCACAGGCCCGGTACATCGTCGTCGACGGTCACCGCCGCCTCGAAGCCGCCCGCCTCGCGGGACTGGCCCGGGTCCGCGTCAGCGTGGACGATGCCCTGGTCTCCACCGACCGCTCCCTGCTTGAGGCGGCGTTTGTCGCCAATGTCCACCGCGACGACATGAATCCTCTCGAACAGGCCCAAGCACTGAAGAAGCTGGTCGAGTTCTACGGCTCCCAGAACAAGGCGGCCAAGCGGCTGGGAATAGCCCAGTCGACGATCTCCTCCAAACTGTCCGTGCTGGAGCTGGGACCCGAGCTTCAGGCGGATCTGCTGGCCGGGCGCCGCAAGGTCGTCCATGTGCGCAATCTCTCCCGGCTCACCCCCCAGCAGCAGAAGCAGCGGGCGGACGCGCGGGCCGCGGCCACCGAGACGCGTTCGGCCGAGGCCAGAAGCACCGCCGGGGCGCCGTCCGCCGGAGCCCGGCAGGAGTCCCGCGACACCCCGGCGCTCATCCCTCGGCAACGGGCCGTTCTCACCATGCCCTGGGCGGACGGCGTCGCCTGCGCGGAGATAGCCATCACCCGGATGCGGCCGGCCGAGCGCGCGCGGATGCTGCGCCGGCTGTGGCAGGAGGCCGAGAAGGACGCCCGCGCGTCCCGGCTCAACCCCCGCGCCCGCCGCTGACCGGGGAACACCTCTCTTCGCCAGGGACCCGCCGGGGCACTCCGTGCCTTTTGGTGGGCCCCGGGCGGGGCCCACCACAGGGCACGGACCTAGAATTTGAACCCAGATGACGTCGATCGAGTCAGCGGGATCAGACCGAGGAGGGTTCGTGCCTGGTCAACGACCCATTGCCGAGACCGAGCAGAGGATCCGGGCGAAACTGGGCGACACTCCGATCCGGCACGACCAGATGGCCATGGTGGGAAACATCCACCGCGCCGCCGCCGCGGTCCGCCAGCATGTGGAGAATTCCGTACTGCGGAGTTCCGATCTGACCTGGACCGGCTTTGTGGTGCTCTGGGTGGTCTGGATCTGGGGCGAGATGGAGACCAGGCTGGTCGCCGAGGAGGCCGGGATCTCCAAGGGCACCCTCACGGGCGTCGCGCGCACCCTGGAGTCCCGGGGGCTGGTGGTCCGCTCCGAGCACCCTTCCGACGGCAGACGGGTCCTGCTGGCCCTCACCCGGCAGGGCGAGGAGCTGATGCAGAGCCTGTTCCCGGAGTTCAACGCCGAGGAGGCGTTCGTCGCCGACCGGCTGAGCGACGAGGAGTGCCGCCGGACAGCGGACGCGCTGGGCCGGGTGGTGACGCAGATCGAGACCCAGGGTGAGGAACGGCGGGCCCAACTGCTGGGCGGCGAGCCTCCGGTACCGCGTCGCAGTGGACGGCGGCCGAAGAACACCGGCCCGCCGCGGCCAAGACCCCGCCCGTAGCACGGCTTTCCGCCGGCGGCCCCGACATGCCCCTGAGTGACTCCCGGTGGCATTCAGCGGCATTCAAGCGCTTTCCGGCACTTGGTGAAGATTCCTGAAGATTCCTGAAGATTCCCGACTGTCCTTGTCGGCCCCTGACGGCTCCTGACAGGTTTTCGACTGCCTTCGATAGCTCTTCGATCAGCACAGCCCTTGCCCATCACTCGTTCGAAGCCATACGATCACCATGTCGTTTGACCTCAAATAAGCAAGAGGGCAAGGCCGCATGCCGAACATCATCCCCGGGGAACTCCCCCGACGCGCCGCCGGGCGGGGGGAGTCGCCACCGGGCGGCGCCGTCGACCGCGCACACCGGACCGCCACCGGGCCGTGGACGAGGCCATGACTCTCCCACGACCTCTGATCGCCATACCGGCCCGCTTCTCCGCCACCACATCCGCACTGCGGTTCGCCGCCGAGGTCAACGCCCGCGCCCTGATCGAAGCGGTCTGGCGGGCGGGCGGCGAGCCCGTGACCATCCATCCGTACGCCCCCGGGGGCTTCGCCTACGCGGCCGATGTCGCCGCCCGGCTGGCCCGGTTCGACGGCGTACTGCTGCCCGGGGGCGGCGAGATCGCCGCCCGACGCGACCACGGGGCGGGCGAAGCCGGCGAGCGGGCCCACGATCTGGACGACGAGCAGGACGGCTTCGATCTCGAAGTCGCCCGGCAGGTCTTGCTGACGGGGCAGCCGCTCCTCGCCGTCTGCCGTGGGCTCCAGGTCGTGAACACGGCACTCGGCGGCACCCTGTGCCGGAGCCCGGACGGGGACGGGGCAGGCGCCGGCCGCGAACACCGCCAACTGGTGCACCAGGTGACACTGCGGCCCGGCTCGCGCATCGCCCGGATCGTCGGCGGCGAGAAGACCGAGGTGTCCTGTTTCCACCACCAGCGGGTCGACCGGCCGGGCGAGGGGCTGCGGATCACCGCGCGGGCCGACGACGGCACACCGGAGGCGCTGGAGTTCATCCACGCCAAGGGCTGGCTGACGGCCGTCCAATGGCACCCGGAGGACACGGCGCACGAGGACGCGGCCCAGCAGCGCATCTTCGACACCCTGGTCCAGGTCGCCACCCGCTGAGCCGGGCACTGAGCCGGGCGCGTACGGCGCTCCGCGCGGGAGTTCGGGCCCGGTCTGTGCGGCAGCCCGCACCGGCGCCCCGCACCGGCTCGGGTTCGGGCGCGTCACCGGTGCGTTCGAGGGCGTACCGGGTACCGGGACCGGACGAACGGCCCACGCCCGTCACCGCGTACGCGGCCATGAGGCATCACCCCCGGCCGGGCCCGCCCCGAAGACGGCCGGGGCAGGGTGCGGGCGTAACGGGGCAGTAGGGGAACAGACGGGACTTCACCGGGCCCAGGACCATGGACGTACCGAAACAGCCGCGAGGATGTCCACCGGGGCCCGCGGGCCCCGGTGGATTCACTCCAGCTTCAGTCCTGCTTCTTGCGGCGGGTGCCGAAGACGATCTCGTCCCAGCTCGGGACCGCCGCACGGCGGCCCGGACGGACGCCGTCCGCCTCCGCCTGACGGTCCGTCGTACCGGTCAGCCGGTCGCGGTGGCCGGCGACCGACCGCGGCATCAGCACATCGGCGTACGCGGATCCGGCGCCCGCCGACGCGGCCGGGGCGACCGGCTCCTCGGCCTCGGGCTCCTCGTCCGGTTCCACCGATGGCTCCAGTGGAGCCGGGCGTTCCGGTACGACCATGTCGCCCCGGAAGCTCGGTACCGCCTCCAGCAGGCTGGTCAGCGAGTCACGCTCACCGCCGCCGGCTTCGTCGTCCGGCAGGCCCGGTGGCCCAGTGGCGCCGGGACGCTCCGCCGGCCGGTCCAGGGGCCGGTCCAGCGGCCTGTCCCTGGGCAGCCGGGCGATCCTCGGTACGAACGGGAAGCTCGGCTCCTGGGTCGCGATCGTGTCATCGGTCTCGCCGATCAGCGCGCGCGCCTCGTCGTCGACGGCCTGGACGAGCCGCCGGGGCGGGTCGTAGGTCCAGCTCGCCGAGTGCGGCTCGCCCGCGACACGGTAGATCAGCAGCACTTCCCAGGTGCCGTCGTCGCGCCGCCAGGAGTCCCACAGCGTGGTGTCCTTCTCGGCGCCGCGCAGCGTCAGCCGCTCGTACACGGCCTCGCCGAGCTGCGGTCCGGTGTTCTCGCCGGGCCGGCGGACGGGCGTCTTGCGTGCCCGCTCCGCCATGAACGCCCGCTCCGCGAGCACGGGGCCCTCGAAGCGGCGCACCCGCTCGACCGGGATTCCGCCGAGCTGCGCGACTTCTTCCGCGGACGCCCCGGCGCGTATCCGCGCCTGGATGTCACGGGGCCTGAGGTGGCTCTCCACCTCGATCTCGATCTGACCGAGACGGGCCCGGTCGTTGCGTACGGCGGCACGCAGGCGCTCGTCGATCGGGAGTGTGTACTCCGTACTGTCGGCAGCCTTGAGCACCAGTCGTGTGCCGTCATTGGAGACGGCCACGACACGCAGTTCGGGCATGGGGACCTCCCGGGTGGTGCCTGCCGACGTCACCTGTGCGTCGCTGCTTCCGCTAGTCGAGTGTGGCCTGCCCGGGTGCAGCCTGCCACAACCTTGCCGAGTTGCCCGGCGTGTCGGGCACAGGCCCTGGATCGCCGTTATGGCACGGTTACCTGTTGACCACTCAGCGTGACTTGCGGTCACTCTGCGTGCAGATTCCCCTGCTTCATCGCGGCGTCGCCGGTCGAGCGCCGCTTTCGGCCCCCTTCCCCGAGGTCCGGACACCCATCAGGGAGACCAGGCCCAGGGCTCGCCACAGTACTCCATTCGGGCCATCCGGGTGAGCTGCCGCGCCACCGAACTTCTCCGCACGGACACCGGTCCGCCGCCGGGGTACGGCTGACGGGTGTTCTGGTTCACAGAATCTTCCCAAAGGGAACTATTCACTTCGCCCATTTGTCCCTCATGCGTACAGCCATGAAACAGAAGGGCCGGCAGGGACTGCAGATGTATCAGAGGCGGGACACCGGAGCGAACGACGGGGAAGAGCGGGAGAAGCGGCTGGATCTGAGCGTCCCGCAGGTCGCGGGGAGCGCTGTCGCGGCAGTGACGGCGGCGGTACTCGCCTCCCGGCTCGGCGTCTACGGCACGATCATCGGTGCGGGCGTCGTCAGTGTGGTCGCCACCTGTGGCGGCTCGATCTTCCAGCTCCTCTTCAGCCGTACCGGTGACCAGATACGGGACGTCACGGCCCAGGCCCGACCGGGAGGCCGCCAGATCCCGGCGGCCCCCGGCAATGACCGCACCCGACTGATGCCACAGATCGACGCCCCGGGCGACGGATCGGGCGACGGATCCGGCGACGCCGCCACCCGGATGCTCCGCCGCCCGCCGCACGACGACGCGTTCGGTCACGCCACCACCCACGGCACCCGGGTCCGTGGCTGGAAGCGGCCACTGCTCGCCGCCGCCGTGGTGTTCGGGGTCACGATGACCGGAATCACCGGATACGAGCTGGTTTCTGGCTCCGGGCTGGACGGCGGCAAGGGCACCACGGTCGGCTCGGTCGTGCGCGGCGAGACCGGCCAGAAGTCCTCACCCGCCGAGCGCCCCTCGCACACCCCCCAGGAACGGGAGGAACGGCCGGGCACCGGGGACGACCGGGAGCGGGACGGGGAACCCACTCCCGGCGGCGATCACTCCGGGACCCCGCCGCCGGGGTCAGGACCGGACCGGGAGCAGCGCGAGGACCAGCGGCAGGACCGGGAAGGGCAGCAGGACCGGAATCCGGAGGACGGCGACGGCACGGAGCCGGCCGATCCCACCCCCGCCCCCTCCCGTCCCGCCGAGGAGGTCGCCCCCACCCCGCCCCCGAGCGACCCCGAGCCCGGCGCGAGCGCGGACGGCGGCGCGAGCACCGCACCGTGAGCTGGTGTCACCCGGTGCCGGTGAGCGGCGGCACCGGGCCGTGACCCGGTATCAGTCGGCAGCGGCGCGAGCACCGGGCGGCAGTGTCTGCTAACAGCCGCGCGAGCACCGGGCGCCGGCTGTCAGTCGCCGAGGATCCGGCGCAGATGGTCGTTGCCGAACCGGCGCTCCGGGTCCAGCCGGTCCCGTACCGCCGTGAACTCCGCGAAACGCGGATAGACCGACGCGAAGTACTCGGCGTCCCGGGTGTGGAGCTTGCCCCAGTGCGGCCGGCCGCCGTGCGCGATCATGATCCGTTCCACGGCGTTGAAGTACGCGCGGTGCGGGGTGCCCCGGTAGATGTGCACGGCGATATAGGCGCTCTCCCGGCCGGAAGCCGTGGACAGCGGGATGTCGTCGGCCGGAGCGGTCCGTACCTCCACGGGGAAGCTGACCTTCAGCGGCGAGCGCTCGACCATCGCCCGGACCTCGCGCAGTGCCGCGACGGCGGCCTCGCGCGGAATCGCGTACTCCATCTCCACGAAGCGGACCCGGCGCGGTGAGGTGAAGACCTTGTACGGGATATCGGTGTACGTACGGGCGGACAGTGCGCGGCTGGAGACCTTGGCGATGGCCGGGATGGTGGCCGGGACGGCCCGGCCCAGGGAGTTGACGAGCTGGAACAGCCCGTTGGAGAGAAGTTCGTCCGCGATCCAGCCGCTGACCGCGCCGGGCGGGGCGGCGGGGCCCGCGCTGCGGTTGTTGCGCTTGGTGCTGCAGTTGCCGGTGTGAGGGAACCAGTAGAACTCGAAGTGCTCGTTCTCGGCGTGCAGGGCGTCGAACTCGGTGGTGACCCGGTCGAAGGACATCGGCTCCTCCCGCGCCCGCAGCAGAAAGACCGGCTCCACGGCGAAGGTGATCGCGGTGACCACCCCGAGCGCGCCGAGCCCGATCCGGGCCGCCGCGAAGACCTCCGGATTCTCGTCCTTCGTACAGGTGAGCAGCGAACCGTCCGCCGTGGCCAGTTCCACTCCGGTGATCTGCGCGGCGATGGAGGCCGAGTCACGGCCGGTGCCGTGGGTGCCGGTGGCGACGGCGCCCGCGACGGTCTGCTCCATGATGTCGCCCATGTTGGTGAGCGACAGGCCCTCCCGGGCGAGGGCCGCGTTCAGCCGCTTCAGCGGTGTGCCGGACTCGACCGTGACCGTCATCGCCGTACGGTCGATCCGGCGGATACCGGTCAGCAGATCGGGCCGGATGAGCAGTCCGTCGGTGGCGGCGATGGCGGTGAAGGAGTGCCCGGCGCCGACCGGCTTCACCCGCAGATCCCGCTCGGCGGCCTGCCGGACGGCGTCGGCGACCTCCTCGGCGGATGCCGGTGAGACCTCCCTGGCCGGGCGGGCGGAGACCGTACCGGCCCAGTTACGCCATGTTCGCGTCGCGCTCCTCGTGCTGATCGTGCTCATCGAACCGCTGTCCCTCCCCCGTCGCCACCGGCCTGTTCAGCCGGCGATACCCCAGGAACGCCACCACGACCGCGACCGCTCCCGCGACCCCGGGCACCGCATAGCCCGCCTTCGCCCCGGCGGCGTCCACCACCGCGCCGGCCGCCGCGGAGCCGACCGCCACGCCCACCGCGAGTCCGGTGCTGACCCAGGTCATGCCCTCGGTCAGCTTGGTGCGCGGTACATGCGATTCGACGAGAGCCATCGTGGTCACCATCGTGGGCGCGATGGCCAGGCCCGCGACAAAGAGCGCCGCGGCCAGGACCACGAGATTCCCGGCCAGTTGGAGGGGGATCATACTCACGGCCATCGCGCACACTCCCACCAGCCACCTCCGGGGAGCGGGCCCCTTGAGGTGCAGCAGCCCGAAGACGAGCCCGGCGAGACAGGAGCCCAGCGCGTACACGGCCAGGACCAGGCTGGCCGCCGCCTTGTGCCCTTCCTCCTCGGCGTAGGCGACGGTGACCACATCGACCGCGCCGAAGATCGCGCCCGTGGCCACAAAGGTGATCACCAGCACCTGGAGTCCCGGCGCTCTCATCGCCGAGCCGCCGGTGTGGTGCTCACGCGGCTGCGGCACCGGCTCGGTGGACCGCTGCGCGGTCAGCCAGAAGACGCCGACCAGCAGGAAGACCGCGGCCAGCAGCGGCCCGGCGGCCGGGAACCAGGCGGTGGACAGCCCGATGGAGATGATCGGGCCGAAGACGAAGCACGCCTCGTCGATGGTCGACTCCCAGGCGTAAGCGGTGTGCAGCTCACGGGCCGACCCCCGGTAGATCTCCGCCCAGCGGGCGCGGACCATGGAACCGACGCTCGGCACACACCCGGCGCCCGCGGAGAAGACGAACAGCGTCCAGTCCGGGGCGTCCCTGAGGGCGCAGATCAGCAGACCCGCCACCGAGGCCACGGCGATGAGGGTGGCCGGGCGCAGCACCCTGGCCTGGCCGTGCCGGTCCACCAGCCGGGAGATCTGCGGGCCGAAGACAGCGGCGGAGAGCGCCAGCGTCGCCGAGAGGGCGCCGGCCAGGCCGTACCGGCCGGTGAGCTGGGACACCATGGTCACGATGCCGATGCCCATCATGGCCAGCGGCAGCCGGCCGAAGAATCCCGCGGCGGAGAAGCTCTTGCTGCCGGGGGCGACGAACAGGGCACGGTACGGGCTGGGCAACAGGGACTCCGGTAAGGCGTAAGAGGGGCGTTGACAGATTACGCCTTGCCGGGCGTTCCGCACACTGTGTTTGTCCCGCTGGTCAGCGGCGGTCCGGGGGCGCGGAGCAGGCTTGTTCCCGGCGGTCACCGGCGGGTGGGTTGTCCCCCGGGCGACGGCGGGTGGGAGGATCGGTGTCATGTCCGACGCGCGCGATCCCGCCCCATACGACGCCCTGCTGCTGCTCTCCTTCGGCGGCCCCGAGGGCCCGGACGACGTCGTTCCGTTCCTTGCGAACGTCACGCGCGGCCGGGGCATCCCGACGGAGCGGCTCAAGGAAGTGGGGCAGCACTACTTCCTGTTCGGCGGGGTCAGCCCGATCAATGAGCAGAACCGGACCCTGCTGGACGCGCTGCGCAAGGATTTCGCCGACCACGGGCTGGATCTGCCGGTCCACTGGGGCAACCGGAACTGGGCGCCGTATCTGACCGACACCCTGCGCGACATGGCCAACGAGGGCTACCGGCGGATCGCCGTCCTCGCGACCAGCGCGTACGCGTCGTACTCGGGCTGCCGCCAGTACCGCGAGGATCTCGCGGGCGCGCTCGCCACCCTGGCGGCGGAGGGGCTGCCGCTGCCCCGGGTGGACAAACTGCGGCACTACTTCAACCACCCCGGATTCCTCCGGCCCATGGTCGAGGGGGTCCTCCGCTCACTGGCGGACCTCCCCGCGGAGGTACGGGCCGGGGCCCGGCTGGCGTTCACGACGCACTCGATCCCCGACGCGGCGGCGGACACCTCCGGGCCGGTGGAGGGGCACGGCGACGGCGGGGCGTATGTGCGCCAGCATCTGGAGGTGGCCGCGCTGATCGCCGATGCCGTACGGCGGGAGACGGGCGTCGAGCGGTCCTGGCGGCTGGTCTACCAGTCCCGCAGCGGCGCCCCGCACATCCCGTGGCTGGAACCGGACATCTGCGACCACCTGGAGGAGCTGCACCGCGAGGGGGCCCCGGCGGCCGTGATGGTTCCGATCGGCTTCGTCTCGGACCATATGGAGGTGTTGTACGACCTCGACACCGAGGCGCGTGCCAAGGCGGCCGAGCTGGGTCTGCCGGTGCGCCGCTCGGCGACGGTCGGCTCGGATCCCCGGTTCGCCGCGGCCGTACGCGAACTGGTGCTGGAGCGCGCCGCCGCGGAGCGGGGTGTGCCCGTGGAGCGGTGCGCGCTCGGCTCGCTGGGGCCCTCGCACGATCGGTGCCCGGTCGGCTGCTGCCCGGCACGGGCGCCCAGGCCCGCCGCGGCCGGCGCCGACAGCCCGTACGCCTGACCCGGCGGCTCCCCGGGCGCTCGGGACACCGCCGCCGGGTTCCCGGCTCACCGCCGCCGGGTTCCGTGCTCACCGCCGCCCCGCGTCCGATCCGGGTCCGCCTCCTGTGGTGACGCGTATCGGATACGGGTCCGCCTTCTGTTGTGATCCGTGTTGTGATCCGTGCCGATGCGTGTCCGGCCGTCTCCCGTCCGATACGTGTCCGCCTCCTGCCCTTAAGGAATCGCCGTGACCGACTCCACCGTCCCCGAACTGCTCGGCATCGCCCTGGAGGCCGCCCGGCGCGCGGGTGAGCTGCTGCGCGACGGCCGTCCCGACGATCTCGGCGTCGCCGCGACCAAGTCGAGCCCCATCGATGTCGTCACCGAGATGGACATCGCGGCCGAGCGGCTGATCACCGGCTTTCTGGCCGACCACCGTCCCGACGACGGCTTCCTCGGTGAGGAGGGCGCCGCCGCCGAGGGCACCAGCGGTGTCCGCTGGGTCATCGACCCTCTCGACGGCACGGTGAACTATCTGTACGGGCTGCCGACCTGGGCGGTCTCCATCGCCGCCGAGCGCGACGGGGAGACGGTCGTGGGGGTGGTGGAGGTGCCGATGCGCGGGGAGACCTGCCGGGCGGTGCTCGGCGGCGGCGCGTATCTCAACGACCGGCCGGTCCGCTGCCGGCCCGCGCCCCCGCTGGACCAGGCCCTGGTCTCGACCGGCTTCAACTACGTCTCGGCCGTACGCACCCATCAGGCCGAGGTCGCCCGGCAGCTCGTCCCGCGCCTGCGGGACATCCGCCGGGGCGGTTCCGCCGCGGTCGATCTCTGCGATGTCGCGGCCGGGCGGCTGGACGGGTACTACGAGCGCGGTCTCAGTCCCTGGGACCTCGCCGCCGGTGACCTCATCGCCCGCGAGTCCGGCGCGCTGACCGGTGGCCGCCCCGGGCTGCCCGCCTCCGGCGAACTCGCGATCGCGGCCTCGCCCGGGGTCTTCGAGCCCCTCCAGTCCCTCCTGGACACGTTCGGCGCCTGGCACGACTGACCACCGCCCGCCGGGGCGCATGCGGGGCGAGGTGGCGGCCCAGGTCCGCTCGGCCCACGCGGCTGCGTGCCTGCGTGCCTGCGTGCCTGCGCGGCTGCGCGGCTGCGCGGCTGCGCCCAGACAATCGGCGCACGGCGTCGTACGAAACGCTCGCGTCGTGGAGCGACACGCCCTCCGGGCGTGTCCTCAATCGCCGGACAGGCTGGAATTCCCCGCACCCAGGCCCATCACAACGAGCCCGCGCCCGAGCGGACCCAGCCCCGCATGGGGGTCCTCCCCCTGGCTGCGCCGGGGGCACCCCCACCCAGGCGAAACCCTGGGGGAGCTTCAGGCGCGGGGTCCGGGGCAGAGCCCCGGCGACCGGCCCGCGGCGGCGTATGGCAGAGCCCCGGCATGAGGCGGAGCCGGAGAACCCGCCGAGAGCCCAGGGCGGAGCCCCAGTGCCCTACGGCAGCACCCCGGCCCCGGGGACACGGCAGAGCCCCGGCGCCGTCCTGCCTCGCGCCGGGGCCCAGCCGATCGGTCAAGGGCTATGCCGCGCCGACCTGCACACCGTGCTCCGCCGCCAGGCGGTGCAGATCGTCCAGCTCGGCCTGCTCGACATCCGCCAGGAAGTCGTCGCCCGTTTCACGAGCCAGTGTGAGGTCCGTCTCCGCGGCCTTTATGCGCTGAAGCAGTCCTGCGGTGAATGCGTCCATGTGCGCCCCCTCGTCGTGGGTCGGTGGCACGGGGGTGTGCCTCGGGGTTCCCGCTGCCGCAGCAGGGGACGGGGTGATCAACCCTGGCCTGGATCGTGAGGTGCCACTACAGGGCGTGATCGCGGGTGTCTTCTCGTCCTCCCCACGCCCTTGCTCAAGGAAACCTCAACTGGCCCGGGAATCCGGTTGATTCCCGGGGCTCCGTCCCGGCCCCTCCCCGCCCACCTCGCCTTACCGCCGGTTTACGCGCGTAACGGGCAGGATGGATACGCACAGCCAGTGCGCCAGCCTGCCCCGAATCATGGATGACGGGCCCGGAGGAAGGAAACGAGACGTGCGCGTACTCGTCGTCGAGGACGAGCAGCTGCTCGCCGATGCGGTGGCCACCGGACTGCGCCGGGAGGCCATGGCCGTCGACGTCGTGTACGACGGCGCGGCGGCCCTGGAGCGGATCGGGGTCAATGACTACGACGTGGTGGTGCTGGACCGCGATCTGCCCCTGGTCCACGGGGACGATGTGTGCCGGAAGATCGTCGAGCTGGGCATGCCCACCCGGGTGCTGATGCTGACGGCGTCCGGCGATGTCAGCGACCGGGTCGAGGGCCTGGAGCTGGGCGCGGACGACTATCTGCCCAAGCCGTTCGCGTTCACCGAGCTGACCGCCCGGGTGCGGGCGCTGGGGCGGCGGACGACCGTGCCGCTGCCGCCCGTCCTGGAGCGCGCCGGGATCAAGCTCGACCCGAACCGGCGCGAGGTGTTCCGCGACGGCAAGGAGATCCAGCTCGCACCGAAGGAGTTCGCGGTGCTGGAGGTGCTGATGCGCAGCGAGGGTGCGGTGGTGTCGGCCGAGCAGCTGCTGGAGAAGGCGTGGGACGAGAACACCGACCCGTTCACCAATGTGGTCCGGGTGACCGTGATGACGTTGCGCCGCAAGCTCGGCGAGCCGCCCGTGATCGTCACCGTCCCCGGCTCCGGCTACCGGATCTGATCCGTGTCCGCGCCCCCGGTGCCCCCCATGGCACCCCCGAAACCGACCTGGGACCCCCGCGACCCGGTCCGCCCTCTGCTGCGCCCCACGATCCGGATACGGCTGACGCTGCTCTACGGCGGGATGTTCCTGATCGCCGGGGTGCTGCTGCTCTCGATCATCTATCTGCTCGCCGCCCAGGCCCTGCACTCCGGCAACGGCCTGCCGTTCAAGCTCCTCCCGGAGAGCAAGGTCGAGTTGACCGCCAGCAACACCTGCTCGGGCCTCAGACCGGGCATGTCGGCGGACGACGCCAATGCCGTACTGGCGAAGTGCTTCGCGAAGCAGCGGGAGGACGCCCTGGGCGATCTGCTGCGCCGCTCCCTCTTCGCGCTGCTCGGCCTGAGCATCATCGCGTTCGCCTTCGGATACGCGATGGCGGGCCGGGTGCTGTCGCCGCTCGGCCAGATGACCCGTACCGCCCGCCAGGTGGCCGGGTCGGATCTCTCCCGGCGGATCGAGCTGGACGGCCCGGACGACGAGCTGAAGGAGCTGTCGGACACCTTCGACGAGATGCTGGACCGGCTGGAGCGGGCCTTCACCGCCCAGCAGCGGTTCGTGGCGAACGCCTCGCACGAGCTGCGGACACCGCTGGCGATCAACCGCACCCTGCTGGAGGTGCATCTGTCCGATCCCGGCGTCCCTGTGGAGCTTCAGCAGCTCGGGAAGACGCTGCTGGCCACCAATGAGCGCAGTGAGCAGCTGGTCGAGGGCCTGCTGCTGCTCGCGCGCAGCGACAATCAGATCGTCGAGCGCAAGCCGGTGGACCTGGCGGAGGTCGCCACCCGCGCGATCGACCAGACCCGCGTGGAGGCCGGGGCGAAGGGTGTGGAGATCCGGGGCGAGCGCGAGTCGGCGGTCGTCCAGGGCAATGGCGTCCTGCTGGAGCGGATCGCGCTCAATCTGGTGCAGAACGCCGTCCGGTACAACATCGCCGAGTCGGGGTGGGTGGAGGTCACCACGAGTACCCAGGCGGGGCAGGCGGTGCTGGTGGTGTCGAACACCGGGCCCGTGGTCCCCGCGTACGAGATCGACAATCTGTGGGAGCCGTTCCGGCGGCTGCGGGAGGACCGCACCGGCAGCGACAAGGGGGTGGGACTGGGGCTGTCGATCGCCAGGTCGGTGGCGCGGGCCCACGGGGGACGTATCATCGCGGAGCCCCGCGAGGGCGGAGGGCTCATGATGCGCGTCACGCTCCCGGTCTGAGACAGTGCTCGGCGACACACATGCCGTTCGCTTTACGCGGAATTTTCGGGACCCGTTCCCGGGTTCAGCATGTGTGATCGATCACAGAGGCGAAATTCAGGCCATCTACTCTCCGTGATCATAATCCTTGCCGGAAAGCCGGGAATAGTCCGGGTTTCCAGGGGTCGAGATCACGGGAAGTACACGGGGTGGCGCCCGTGAGCTGCGACATTCGGATCGTGTACGGTCCCCATCGCCATCCATCCCGATCACTCTCCGAGGGGCCGGTTGGGTGTCGATTGAGTAACAGACCTTGATGTGAGGCAAAATCTCCGCCTCAGGTCGGGCACAAGTCCGGCCTCTCACGCGTTACGTGCGCTGGAGACACCGCAACCACCCAGAGGGGGAGAGCGACATGGCAACGGATTACGACACCCCACGCAAGACCGATGACGACGTCGATTCGGACAGCCTTGAGGAACTGAAGGCCAGGCGGAACGACAAGTCGACCTCGACCGTCGATGTCGACGAGTTCGAGGCTGCCGAGGGCATGGAACTGCCCGGAGCGGACCTGTCCAATGAGGAGCTGGCGGTCCGGGTCCTGCCCAAGCAGGCCGATGAGTTCACCTGCATGAGCTGCTTCCTGGTCCACCACCGCAGTCAGCTGGCCCGCGAGAAGAACGGCCAGCCGATCTGCCGCGACTGCGACTGAGGTCCGGTCGGCCGTGGCAGGCGATACACCGTCCAGGAAGCGGCTCTTCCGGCGTCACAGGCCGCCGGAGGAGCATCAGGGCGGTCCGGGACCGGCGGAAGGCGTCACGCCCTC
>NZ_JBSGUP010000132.1:0-15644 GCF_053607985.1 Streptomyces sp. NPDC055078 | reverse complement strand
ACCGCGAGACCTACCGGGACGGCATGCGCCGCGCGCGGCGGCCGTTCTTCGTGTACACCGGCGTGATCGTGGGCGGGTTCGTCGCGGTCCTCGCGCTGGCCGCCGAACTGGTGCTCAGCGAGCGCGTCGAGGTCGCCACGGCCATCGCGCTGCTCGTCCTGGCCGCCCGCTTCCTGGAGCCGCTCGCCCGCCTCATCGACCTCATCGGTGCGCTGCGCGCGATGACGAACAAGATCGGGCGGATCGAGGAGCTGCTGGCCACTCCCGCGCTGCCCGTGCGGGCCGACCCGGTGAGCGGGATCGCCACGGCCGACGTCGAGTTCTCGCACGTCGGCTTCACCTACCCGGGCGGCGACGCCCCCGCGCTGAGCGATGTGTCGCTGCACTGCCGGCCGGGCACCACCACCGCGCTGGTCGGTCCCTCCGGCTCCGGGAAGACGACGGTGACCCGCCTCATCGCCCGGTTCTTCGACGTCGACACGGGGCAGGTGCGCGTCGGTGGCACCGACGTCCGCGAACTCGATCCGGGCGCCCTCCTCGACGAGATCGCCATCGTCTTCCAGGACGTCTATCTGTTCGACGACACCATCGAGAACAATCTGCGCCTGGCGCACCCGGAGGCGACCTGGGACGAACTCACGGAGGTGGCCGCAGCGGCGCGGCTCGATGAGGTGATCGAGCGCCTGCCGGACGGCTGGAGCACCCGCGTGGGCGAGGCCGGCGCCCAGTTGTCGGGCGGCGAACGGCAGCGCGTCGCGATCGCCCGGGCGATGCTCAAGCGGGCCCGCGTCGTGCTCGTCGACGAGGCCAGTTCCGCGCTCGATCCCGAGAACGAGGCCGCGATCACCCAGGCCATCGCCAACCTCGGCGCCGACCCCGGCCGCACGGTGATCGTGATCGCCCACCGGCCCGCCACACTGGCCGCGGCGGATCATGTGGTCTCGCTCGACGGCGGCCAGGTCACGGAGTCCGGCACACCCGAGGAACTGCTGCGCGCGGACGGGGCCTTCGCCCGCCTCAGCCGGCAGTACGAGCGGACGCGGCACTGGCACATCGCCGGCCACGGATGACTCACCCGCCAGGGAAAGGCCGGCCATCGTGAAACCGCGCCTGCTGCCCATCGTGCTGGTGCGACCAGCCCTGATGCCGCTCGGACGACACTCACACCCGGCCATGAGCCGCGGTCAAGGAATCCAGTAAGGAATCCAGTGACGACCCATCGGACACACCCACTCCGCCGAATCCCCCTGAGAGGGCTGTGGGCCGGACTCCTGGCCGCGATCCTGTTCCTGAGCGGATGCGGCTCCGGTACCGGCTCCGGCTCCGGCTCCGGCAGCCGGGAGAACCCGGACGGCGGTCCGGCGAACAGAACAACGGTGTCGGCCGCGAACGGCCGGATCGACGTACCCGTGACCGACAACGACATCTGGGCGCTGGACGTGTTCACGGCGTTGAACCTCATGGCCGTCGGCGCCGTACCGGATCACGCCGCCCGCACCCACAAGGGACAGGAGGCCCGTGAGGAGGTCGCCGCCGCCGCGGGGGTGGAGATCGTCGAGGCGCACCAGCCCGAACTGGTCGCCGCTGCCGGGCCGGCCCTGATCGTCGGGATCGACCACCCCGATCACCGCGCCCTGCTCGAACAGCTCGAAGAGATCGCCCCTGTCGTGCTCATCAAGGACGGGTCCGGGATCGAGACGCAGACGAAGCTGATCGGCGCGATGACGGGACACACCGCCGAGGCCGCCGAGGCCGTCCGCCGCATCGACGCGGCGTCCACCGCGCTGGCCGCGAGGATCGATGACGCGGGCCGCGCCGGGCAGACGGTGTCCGTCCTGCAGAAGTATCCGACCGTGTTCTACGCCTACGACAGCGGCACCCAGCTCAGCGCACTGCTGACCCAGCTGGGACTGAGCCGTCCCAAGGCGCAGTCCGGCACGTCCGCCTGGGGATTCATCGAGGTCTCCGAGGAGAAACTCGAACACCACCGGGCCGACATCATGATCGCGCTGGTCGACCGCATCTACAGCAAGGGGCAGTCCGTGCTCGACAACCCCCTGCTCGACACCTCGGGTGCGACCACCGCTGAGGTGGAGTTCTCCGGCTGGTACAGCGACGACCTGCTCGGCGTGTGGTGGATCCTGCACGATGTGGAGGCCGTCCTGATCGACCGGACACCGCCCGCCACCTTCGACGACGTACCGGCCCTGTGGTCGAGGGCGGCCCAGGTCCCATGAGCCGGGCCCTCACCAACCGCCCGCCCGGGACAGGCGCGGACCACGCCGGGGCCGAGCCGGCCCGGACCCTCTGGCTGCTCGTCGCGACCGTCGTCCTGATGGCCGTGGCGGTCCTGAGCGTCACGGTCGGGGCGAAGCCGATCGCGCTCTCGACGGTCGCCGACGCGCTCACCGGCTTCGACGGGTCGAACGAGCACCGCATCGTGCGCGACCTCCGGCTGCCGCGCACGGCCGCCGGGCTGCTCGTCGGGACCGCCCTCGGGGCATCGGGCGCCCTGATCCAGGCGCTGACCCGCAACCCCCTGGCCGATCCGGGGCTGCTGGGGGTGAACGCCGGGGCCGCGTTGTCCGTCGCGATCGGCATCGCCGTGTTCGGCGCCGGCACGGTCGGCGGATATCTGTGGTTCGCGTTCGCCGGCGCGCTGGCGGCGACACTCGCGGTCTATCTGATCGGATCGGCCGGCCGGGGCGCCGCCGACCCGGTCCGGCTCACACTGGCCGGGGTCGCGATGGGCGCCGTACTGGTGGGCGTCACATCGGCGATGATGCTCCTCCAGCCCCGTACGTTCGACCACATGCGCGGCTGGAACGCGGGCACACTGGTCGGCCGAGGCTCGGATGTGCTGCTCCCCGCCCTGCCGTTCGTGGCCGCCGGACTGCTGCTCGCCCTCGTGTCCGCGCGGTCCCTGAACGGAATCGCCCTCGGCGACCAGCTCGCCGCGTCCCTGGGGGTGCGGGTGAACCGCACCCGCGCCCTCGTGATCACCGCCGTCACGCTGCTCGCCGGAACGGCGACCGCGATCGCCGGGCCGGTCGCGTTCATCGGTCTGATGATCCCTCACACAGCGCGGTGGACCACAGGCCCCGACCAGCGGTGGATTCTCCCCTACGCGATCGTCCTCGCACCCACCCTGCTCCTGCTCGCCGATGTGATCGGCCGGGTCGCGACCTCACCCGGCGAGGTACCGGTGGGCATCGTCACCGCCTTCGTCGGGGCCCCTGTCCTGATTCTGCTGATCCGACGCAGTCGGGCGAGCGGACTGTGAGCACATCCGACACCCCCGGGGCCCACCGGAAGGGGATCGGCTCCGGCCGGCCCGTCGCCGTCATCCGCCGGGGCCCGGTGGCGATCCGCTGGGACCGCAGAGCCGCGATCGTCGCTCTGTCGCTCCTTCCGCTGTGCGGCGGGGTTCTCCTGTGGTCGCTCACGACGGGCGCTCTCCAACTCGGGGTCACCGAGGTCGTCGCGGCCCTCACCGGCAACGGGGACGGCATCACCCGCACCGTCGTCGTCACCTGGCGACTGCCCCGCGCGGTCGCAGCCGTGGTCTTCGGCGCCGGTCTGGCAGTGGCCGGCGCGATCTTCCAGTCGCTGACCAGGAACCCCCTGGCGAGCCCCGACATCATCGGGTTCTCCAGCGGCGCCTACACCGGCGCGCTGATCGTGATCACCGGCATCGGGGGCGGCTGTCTCCAGGTGGCCGTGGGAGCCCTGACCGGGGGCCTGAGCACGGCGGTCGCGGTCTATCTGCTCGCCTATCGCGGCGGCATCCAGGGATTCCGGCTGATCGTCGTCGGCATCGGGATCTCGGCGATGCTCACGGCGGCCAACACCTGGATGCTGCTGCGCGCCCAGCTGGAGACGGCCATCGCCGCGGCCACCTGGGGTGCCGGGTCACTCAACGGCATCACCTGGGACCGGGTCGCTCCGGCCGCTCTCGCCACGCTCGCCCTGCTGATCGTCGCCGGGGGGTTCCAGCCCGCGATGCGCATCCTGGAGATGGGGGACGACACCGCACACGCGCTCGGCGTCCGCGTGGAACGCAGCAGACTGTTCCTGCTGCTGACCGGCGTGGTGATCACCGCCGCCATCACCGCCGCGGCGGGACCGATCACGTTCATCGCCCTCGCGGCACCGCAGATCGCCCGCCGCCTCACCCGGGGTCCGGGAGTCACCCTCACCGCCTCGGCGCTGACCGGTGCGCTGCTGCTGGCCGTCGCCGATCACGCCGCGCAGCACCTGCTGCCCCAGGTCCTGCCGGTCGGCGTCGTCACGGTTGTCGCCGGGGGCGCCTATCTCGTATGGCTGCTCATCCACGAACAGCGGCGCCGTGGGTGAAACGGGGCCGTGACGCGCACGGACCGGCCCTGGTCCCCGGCACCGCCGGCCGACGGGCCCGCGGCCGGGACCCGGGGAGGTGCACAATCGAGTGAGGGGGGCGAAACGGCTGCCCCGAGGTGATCAGATGCCTGCGAAACGATCCCGCTCCCGATACGCCCCGGACCGGGGGCTCACCACCCGCATGGTGACGACGATGTTCCTCATCGGGCTGCTGTACGTCGTCTTCGTGGGCGTTCTCCTCGCGCTCCTGAAGGGCGCCTGGCCGATCATTCTGCTGGTCGCGGGCGCTCTGTTCATCGCGCAGTTCTGGTTCAGTGACCGGATCGCCGCCCATGGCATGGGCGCGCGGGAGGTCACCCCCGAGCAGGCACCCGAACTGCACGGCACCGTGGACCGGGTCTGCGCCCTCGCCGACCTGCCCAAACCGCGGGTCGCGATCGCCGAGAGCGATGTGCCGAACGCCTTCGCCACCGGCCGCAGCCAGAAGACGGCCCTGGTCTGCGCCACCACGGGCCTGCTCCGCAGGCTGGAGCCCGAGGAACTGGAGGGCGTTCTCGCCCACGAGCTGTCGCATGTCGCCCACCGCGATGTCGCGGTGATGACGATCGCGTCGTTCCTCGGTGTCCTGGCCGGTGTGATGACCCGTATCGGGCTGTACGGGGGGCTCGGCAGGGCCGGGCGCGACAACAGCAACACCGCGATCGCGGTGGCCCTGATTCCGCTGGTCAGCGCGGCGGTGTACGTCGTCAGCTTCCTGCTGACCAGGCTGCTCTCGCGCTACCGGGAACTCGCCGCCGACCGTGCCGCCGCCCTGCTGACCGGCCGCCCGTCAGCGCTCGCCTCGGCCCTGACTAAGGTGACCGGCGAGATGGCGCGGATTCCGACCCGGGACCTCCGCAAGGCGGAGCCGTACAACTCCTTCTGGTTCGCGCCCGCCTTCTCCTCGGGCCAGAGCCTGGGGCGGCTGCTCTCCTCGCACCCGACGCTGGAGCAGCGTCTTGAGCAGCTGGCGGGGATCGCCGCCCGGCTGGCCCGCCCGTGAGGACCCGGCGGTCCCCCGTATCCCTGACTCCCTGCACAGCCGGAGGTGGTTCTGTGGGACTCCTCGACACGATCCTCGGGCGCAGCAAGCCGGTGCGCCCCGACCTCGACCAGCTCTTCGCGGTGCCCGGCGCGGCGATCACCCTTCAGGCCGGAGCGGGATTCACCCCCACCGGCGCCGGCGCGGTCTGCTTCGCCACCGTCGAGGGCGGCGCCTTCGCCCGGATCCAGCAGGACGTACGCGAGCTGCTGGATGCCGGCACCGGCAGCGGCGGTGTCCCCGTCGAGGTCAGCCAGGACGAGTACGGTTACACCTGGCTCCTCGTCCGCCGGCCGGCCAGCGACACGGCATCGCTGGTCAACGATCTGCACGCGGTCAACACCCTCCTGGAGGAGGGCGGCTTCGGGCCGCAGCTGCTCTGCTCCCTGATCGCGTTCCGCGAGGCCACGGGCAGCCGTGCGCTGGCGCTGGTCTATCTCTACAAGCGCGGCACCTTCTACCCCTTCGCACCGCTGCCCGGCGCGGCGGAGAAGCGTGACAACGCCCTGGAACTCCAGGCCAGGGCCCTCCTCACGGACGATCTGCGGATCGAGCCGGATCTCGCCCGGTGGTTCCCCGTCTGGGGGGCGCCGGGGCTGGGGATCTGAGCCCGCCACCCGGCCGGGGGCCGCGGAAGGTCCCGGCCGGGGGCTCAGCCCCGGGTGAAGGCCAGGATCGTGGAGAGGTTCATCGGGCGGCGGGTGGAGAGATAGAGATACGGCGCGGGGATGCGCGGGCTGGTCAGCTCGATCCGCAGGGCGGTGGGGACATAGCCGCGGATCAGCAGCAGCGCGTGCGGGTCGGCCCGCCGGGTGCGCCACTCGAACGCCTCGTGGGCGTCGAGGATCTCGGCGAGACCCAGCTCTTCCACCGGGATACGGTGCTTGCCCACGAGCAGGGTGCCCGGCGTGACGGCGATACGGACGGACCCGTAGACGTACGCGGCCACCGAACCGCCGATGGCTGCCACGGCGGCGGCGACCACCGCCGCGACCGGACCGTACGGCAGGAAGACCAACCCCAGGGCCACCCCGGCGAGTTGCGCCAGCAGCCACCAGGAACGCGGTACGGACAGCCGCTCTTCGTAAAGATGCATGCGGTCAGTCTTCCCCCGTGGCCGTCGCGCCCCGCAGGCGGGTGCGCCGGGTGGCCGGAGCGGTGTTCCCGCGCCCAGCAGGGATCTCATCGGCCGTCAGCCGCACGCCCCCGGTCCCGTCCCGTGGGGACGGCGGTCGGACCGGACGGCGCGGAGGACACGGACAGCGCGGAAAGGCCGGACGGCGCGGAGAGGCCCGATGTCGCGGAGGACACGGACGCCGCCGAAGGCGTGGAAGGCACAGCGGGCCGCTTCGGCTGACCTCCGTGGCATGGCCGTGGTAGCGTTCGTGCCGCAGAGGCAACCGGGCCAGCTGCGACGAGATGACGGGAGGTGAGTTGATGACTGCCGTAGAGGCCGCTGCTGTGTGCAGTGCCCGCCGGACCATCCTCACATCCCGGGCCCCGGTCTGACCTGACGTTCACCCCTGCCCGAGCCACCCGGCTCGCTGGGGCAGAGCTTCGCGGCTCAACGGGGTCCCTGTTCAAGGGTCTCTACTGTTGTCCCCATCCGCTTTCCACGATGCTCAGCCGTACTTCCAGGCGGAGTACGGCCGACACGAGGCGTGTGAGCACGCCGTCGTACCCCGTCGCACCGCCGACGGGTCCTTCCCCGAGATCGAGCGCCTCACCCAGGACTGCCGGTTCGCCGACTGCGAGCACGGGCGCGAGCCCGACTGCGCGGTGATGGACGCCGTCACGGCCGGTGAGATCCCCAAGCACCGGCTGGACGGCTACCAGCAGTTGCTGAGGGAGGACGCCTACGCCGCCGCGCGCACCGACGCGCGGCTACGGGCCGACCGCGAGGCCGCGAAGAAGGACATCACGCGGCATCTGCGCGCCACCTACCGGTTCCGGGAGCGCCAGCTGTGAACACAACCGGTACACCCGACCACGCTCCTGGCGCCGACCCGGTGACGGCGGCGTTGTTCGCCCTGCACCACGACCTGCCCCGGCAGGGTCCCGGCTCGGACGCCACCACCCGGCGCATGCTGGAGATGGCCGGGCCGCTGCCCGGGCGCCCCCGGGTGCTGGACGCGGGGTGCGGCCCCGGCCGGGCCGGCCTGCTGCTGGCCGAGGAAGCCGGGGCGCAGGTGACCGCGGTCGACCTGCACCAGCCCTTCCTGGACGGCCTGGCCGCCGAGGCGGCCCGCCGGGGCCTGGGCGACCGGGTCACGGTCGTCAACCGCTCGATGGACCGGCTGCCGTTCCCCGATCACAGCTTCGATGTGATCTGGGCCGAGGGCTCCGTCTACAACATCGGCTTCGATGTCGCCCTGCGGGTGTGGCGCCGCCTGCTCGCGCCCGGTGGCGTCCTTGTCCTCACCGAGGTCGAATGGACCGTGCCCAACCCGGCCGCCGCGGTCCGCGCCTACTGGGACGCGGCCTACCCGCTGCGAACCCGCGCCGCGAACGCCGACTCGGCACAGGCCGCCGGCTACCGGGTCCACGCGTACTGGCCGCTGCCCGAAAGCGACTGGTGGGACGAGTACTACACCCCGCTCGCCGAACGGATCGCCCGAGCGGACCCACGGCGGCCCGGCATGCCCGAGGCAGTCGCCGGCACCCGGGCCGAGATCGCCATGCGGCGGGAGCACGGCAGCGACTACGACTACGCCGCCTATGTCCTCCGCCCCCATGACAACACCACCGACACCAGCAGGAACGGAACCGCCATGACCACCTGGACCACCCGGCCCGAGACCGCCGACGACATCGCGGCCATCCGCGCCATCAGCCTCGCCGCCTTCCCCACCGCCGAGGAAGCGGGCATCATCGACGCCCTGCGCGCCGACCCGAAGGCGTGGATCGACGGCCTGTCGATGGTCACCGAGGCCCCCGACGGCACTCTGGTGGGACACGCGCTGTTCACCCGCTGCCATGTCGACGGCGAGCCCGCGCTCGCCCTGGCCCCGTGCGCGGTGCTGCCATCGGCGCAGCGCACCGGCGCGGGCTCGGCGGCCATCCGGGCGGGCCTGGCCGCCGCCCGGGCCGCCGGAGAGAACCTCGTCCTCGTCCTGGGACACGCCGACTACTACCCTCGGTTCGGCTTCACCCCGGCCTCCGGCTTCGGCATCCGGGCACCCTTCGATGTGCCTGACGAGGCCATGATGGCCATGGCACTGGACGACACCCGCTCGGTACCCAAGGGCACCATCCAGTACCCGGCCGCGTTCGGCGTCTGACCCCTCCGCGGTGCCCCGGGGGGATCCCCGGGGCACCGTAGGGGCCTTCCAACTCCGCCTTCGCCGCGTCATCTCCGTCTCTGTCGCGTCCAGGCCCCACCGGCTGACTGACCGACGCCCGCGCGCCCGCAGTGTCCGTGCCACCGGGGCCGTGCCCCCGCTCGCGACGATCAGTGTCTGCCGCCGGGGCGGCGATCCGCTGCCGCGGCGGTGACCAGTCCGCACCAGGCTATACCGGCGGCGTCGTCCGCCTCGCTCACGGCGTCCAGCCAGCGCTGCCAGAAGCCGTTCCCGCTCCAGGAGGTGAAGCGCCGGTGCGCGGTGGAGTGGGAGACCCCGAAGTGGGCGGGGAGTTGCTGCCAGCCGCAGCCGGAGGTGAGCACATAGACGACGGCGGTGAAGGCCGCCCGCTCGTCCCCGGGGCCGTCGGGCAGCAGAGGTTCGGCGGCGGCCCACAGCCCGTCGGGGACCAGCCGCCGGGCCAGGACCGGCCCGAGTACGGTGGCGGAACGGCCCCTGGTCTCCTCGGCGACCGCGCTCACCGTGTCGGCGGACCGGTCGGCGGGCACGGCGCCGCCGGGCCGGCCGGCGATGTCGACCCGCCGGTCGGCGGGGTCGATCTCCTGGGCGCGGTACGCCTTCCACTGCGCCAGCAGATCGTGGTGGCTGCCGCGGATCCAGCGCATGTAGTCGCGCATATTGGCCAGGCGGCGGCGCGGCGCCTCCTCTTCGGGGCCGAGCAGGGCCAGGGCCTGGTCGGCGAGCTGTCCCTGCCGGTCCAGATGGCGCCGTTCACCCGCCAGGAAGCTGCCCCACACATCGTCGTCGACGCGGAAGTAGTGGCTGCGCTTCCCGGGCACCGGGTGCCGTCTGATGAACCCCGCCTCGACCAGGCGGCGGGTCGCGAGGGAGACCGAACCGGCGCTCACCCCCAGCTCACGGGCGAGTTCGGCCGAGGACACATACGGCACATCGGTGATGAGGAGATACGCGACCACCCGGCCGTCCATGCGCCCGCTGCCGGCCGCCTCCCACACCAGGCCGATCTCCTCCACGAACGCCTTCCGGCTCCACGCACCGCTGTCGTGGTGCCCGTCGCTTTCATCGTGCCCGTCGGTGTCGTGCGCCGTGCCCGCCTCGGCGTCGCCGCCCATGCTTCCTCCAGTAAACTTTCATCTCATGCTAAAAGTTTCGCACTTTTGCATTGACATAGCATCTCAACCCGCCAAGGATCACGGTACGCGCCGCATTGAGCACACGGCAGCCCGGTCCGTCCCCGGGCCGGCCCACGGCGCCCGCCCATTCTCCCCGGGGAGTCGTCTTGCGCAGATCATCCATGTTCACAGCCTCGGCGAGCCTATCGCTGACCCTCGTACTGACCCTGGCCGGCTGTTCCGGCGGCGGCGACGGCGGAGGCGGTGCGTCGGGGGCCGAGGGATTCTCGGTCGCCTCGGGCGAACCCGACCATCTCACTCCCGGCCGTACCACCATCGGCTACGACCAGGTCCGCGTTCTCTTCGCGCCCCTGGTCAGGGTCGATGACAAGGGAAAGGTCAGTTACGTCCAGGCCGAGTCGGTGACCTCCGCGGACGCCCGGCGCTGGACCGTCAAGCTCCGCCCCGGGTGGAAGTTCCACAACGGTGAGGCGGTCACCGCGCAGAGCTACGCCGATGCCTGGAACGCCACCGCCTACGGACCCAACGGCTGGGCCGGCAACGGCCAGCTCGCGGGCATCGAGGGGTACGCGGCGCTGAACCCGGCCAAGGGCAAACCGACGGCGAAGACCCTGTCGGGGGTGAAGGTCGTCGACGCCACGACCCTGGAAGTCACCCTCTCCAGTCCCGACAGTCAGTTCCCGCTCCGTCTCACCCCGAGCCAGACCGGCTTCTACCCGCTGCCGAAGGCGGCGTTCGCGGACCTCGAAGCGTATGACAAGCAGCCCATCGGCAACGGCCCCTTCCGGATGACCGCCGCCTGGAAACCCAACGGGGGCGCCACGGTCACCGCCTATGACGCGTATCAGGGCCCCAAGCCGAAGGCGCCCGCCATCACCTTCAAGTCCTACACCGACCTCAACACCGCATACACCGACGCGCTCGCGGGCAACACCGATCTGGCCGGCGTGCCCGTCAGCAAGTTCGGCCAGGCCAAGGCCGACTTCGGGGACCGGCTGCACACCTACGAAGCGCCCTCGCTGGAGTTCATCGCGCTGCCGCTGCTCGGCGACCGGTTCAAGGACGTACGGCTGCGCAAAGCCATGTCCATGGCCATCGACCGTACCGCCGTGAACAAGGCCATCTACGGTGGTCTCTACACCCCGGCCACCTCGCTCACCCCGCCGTCCGAGGTCGGCGCGCAGACGGGCCTGTGCGACGCCTGCGCCTTCGACCCGGCCGGGGCCAGGAAGCTGTTCGATCAGGCCGGCGGCTGGTCCGGGGAACTGACGATCACCTACCCGGGCGGCCTCGGTCTGGACGAGCTGTACAAGGCGGTCGCCAACCAGCTCAGGCAGAACCTGGGCATCCGCCAGGTCCGGGCCGTGCCCACCGCCGACTGGGCGGAGTTCAGCGAGAAGGTGATCGGCAAGAAGATCACCGGACTCTCGCACGCCCGCTGGGGTGCCCTGTACCCGAGTATGCAGAACACCCTGTACGGCATCTTCACCAAGAGCGGCGGCTGTATGTGCAGCAACTACAGCGACGCGGGCGTCGACAAACTGCTCAGGCAGGCCGACGCGGCCACCGAGCCGACCGCCGCGCAGCGGCTCTACAACGATGCCCAGAAGGCGATCCTCGCGGACTTCCCGGTGATCCCGCTCTTCTACGGCAGCTATGTGTACGCCACCACCGAGCGGGTGACCGGGGTGAACGTGGGCCCGGCCGAAGTCGATCTCACCCAGGTCTCCGTCAGAGGTTGACCCATCCGTCACGGGCTGATCGTTCCGTCAGGGGCTACCCCTCCCGCAGGGGTTGACCCACCCGCCACCGGCTCACCCTCCGTCACCGGCAGCCCTCCCGAGCCGCCCGGCCGCACCGTTCCAACGGCCCCGTGCCCCGTGCCCCGTACACGCCGCACCGGTCGTCGCCCCCGCCGCCCCGGCTCGAAGGGGCCGGGCGCCGGGCCCGGCATTCCGCGCCGGGCGCCTCCCCCTTCTACCCCGGAGATCCGCACCCGTATGACAGCCGCGACTTCCGAACACCTTGCCTCCGACAGCCCCGCGGCGGGACCCGACATCTGGGTCAAGCACGCGAAGACCGTCCCGGAGACCCATGCCTATCCGACCGTGGACGAACTCCTCAGCCGGTTCCGGGAGCTGGCCGCGCTCCATCCCCGGCTGATGACCGAGCGGCGGATCGGCACCTCCACACTCGGCGAACCCCTGTACTGCTTCACCGTGGGCGAGGGCGGCACCGCCGCCGGGGAGGACGGCGGATACGTCGTCGTCGGCGGGGTCCATCCCAATGAGCCGGTCGGCGCGGTGACGACGCTGCACCTCGCCACCGCCCTGTGCGAGGATCCGGAGCTGCGTGCCCACTTCGGCGGCGCCTGGCACATCGTGCCCTGTGTCGACCCCGACGGGGCCCGGCTCAACGAGGGCTGGTTCGCCGCCCCCGCCGACAAGCGCGCCTACGGCCGCCACTTCTACCGCCCGGCGGGCGACCAGCAGGTCGAATGGACCTTCCCCTTCGCGTACAAGAACGCCTACTTCGACCGGGTCCTGCCCGAGACGCTGGCGCTGATGCGGCTGCTGGACACCGTCCGCCCCCGCTTCCTCACCACCCTGCACAACTGTGAGTCGGGCGGTGTCTACTACTACCTGAACCGCCCGGCCCCCGAGTTGTACGGCGTCCTCGCCGAGATCCCGGCATCCCTCGGCCTGCCGCTGGCGACCGGCGAACCGGAGGCCGCGCACGCCCCCCGCTATGCCCCGGCCGTCTTCGGCTGTATCGATATGAAGGACGCCTACGAGTACCTCGAAGGGCTCGGCGTCGACGCCGCCGCCAAGATCGCGGGATCGTCCAGCGCCGCGTACGCCGAGCGGTACGGCACCTTCTACTTCGTCACGGAGGTCCCGCACTGGAGCCACCCGGACGCCGACGACGACACACCCGCCGATGAGCGGTACGGCGATGTGGTCGGGCGCCGGGCCCGGCTGCTGGGCGAGACCGGTGCGTATCTGTCGGACATCCTCGACCGGGCGAGCCCTCATCTGAACATCCCGACCCCCTTCCTGCGGGCGGTGCGCGACTTCGTCCCCTCCCTCACCGAGGTCGCCGCGCAGGAGTCGGCCCGCGCCGGCGACCTGCCCGAGCGGGCCGCGACGGTCGCCGAGAGATTCGACTGCGAGGCGAGCGTGCACAGCTTCCGCATCCGTATCGGCGGCATGCTGCTGCGGGCCCTGAACGCCGAACTGGCCGCGGGGACCGCCACCCCCGAAGTGCGCCGGTGCCACGAGGAACTGCTCGCCACGTACGAGATCTGGGAGCGCGAGGCGGACCCGGTCACCGGCGAACCCATCGCGATCTCCACCCTGGCCGGCATCCAGTACGGGGTGCTCCTCGCCGCCGCCGACCACGCGCGCACCGAAACGGGCCACGAGAGCACCGCAGGCACCGCCACAGGCCACGGAGGCACCGCAGGCGCCGCCGCCGCCGGCCACGCGCGCACCACGGCCCATCACGAGACCGCCACCGCCCGCCCGGACCACACCGGGGAACCACGATGACGTATCTGCTACGCCGCCTGCTTGAGGCACTGGTCGTCTTCTTCGGCATCAGCCTGGTCATCTACTCGATGACCTATGTGCTGCCCGGCGACCCCGTCGCCGCCCTCGCGGGTGACCGGCCGCTGGCGCCGAGCGTGGCACGGGCCCTGCGCGAACAGCACCACCTGGACGACCCGTTGCTCGTCCAGTACGGCCACTACCTGGCCGGACTGTTCCAGGGCGACCTGGGCACGGACTTCACCGGCCGCCCGGTCGCCGAGCAGATGGCCGACCGCTGGCCCGTCACGATCAAGCTGGCCCTGACCGCCTGGATCATCGAGTCCGTCGTCGGGATCGGCCTCGGAGTGCTCGCGGCGCTGCGCCGGGGCACCTGGACGGACCGCACGGTGCTCGCGTTCACCATCGGTGCCACCTCGGTCCCGGTGTTCGTGCTCGCGTACACGGCACAGGTCGTCCTCGGGGTGAAGTTCGAACTGTTCCCGGTCGCCGGGGTCACCGACGGCTGGCCCACGAGTTACATTCTGCCGGCGGTGTGTGTCGCCGCCTTCGGGCTGGCGTCGGTGTCCCGGCTGGTCAGGGCCGAGGTCATCGACAATCTGCGGGCCGACTACGTCCGCACCGCGTTCGCCAAGGGCCTCACCCGGCGCAGGGTGGTCGGCGTCCATGTGCTGCGCAACTCCATGATCCCGACCATCACCTATCTCGCCGTCGACCTCGGCTATCTCCTCGGCGGCACCGTGATCATCGAGGGTGTCTTCAACCTGCCCGGCATCGGCCAGCTCCTCTTCCAGGCCATCCGCGGCCACGCCGGACCGACGGTGGTGGGGGTGTCGACCGCCCTGATCCTGATCTTCCTCGCCGCGAGCGTCCTGGTCGACCTCCTCAACAGCCTCCTGGACCCGAGGATCCGCCATGACTGACACTCTGACCGCGTCGCCACCCGACGACACCGCGACCGACGCCGCCCCCGCCCGGGGTGGCGGCCCCGGATGGCGTGAACTGCGCCGGAGACCGGTGTTCCTGCTCACCGGCGGCTGTGTGGTGCTGCTCATCCTCCTCGCCGCCGCGCCGGGTCTCTTCGCGGGCTGGTTCGGCAACGGCGACCCCACCGCCTGTGACCTCGCGAACAGTGCGAAGGGCCCGTCCGCCGGACACCCCTTCGGCTACGACGTCCAGGGCTGCGACCTGTACGCGAATGTCATCCACGGAGCACGCGCCTCGCTCGGTGTGGGGTTCCTCGCCACCGGCTGTGCCCTGGCCGTGGCGCTCGTCCTCGGCTGCCTCGCCGGAATGGCCGGCCGGATCGTGGACAGCGTCGTCGCCCGGCTGACCGACATCTTCCTCGGCTTCCCCTTCCTGCTCGGCGCGATCGTCGTCCTCAACACCGTCACCACCCGCGACATACCGACCGTGGCCGCCGTGCTGGCACTGTTCGGCTGGCCGACCATGACCCGGGTGGTCCGCTCCTCGGTCCG
Source organism: Streptomyces sp. NPDC055078 (assembly GCF_053607985.1). NCBI lineage: Bacteria > Bacillati > Actinomycetota > Actinomycetes > Kitasatosporales > Streptomycetaceae > Streptomyces > Streptomyces sp. NPDC055078. Next base: position 722 of record NZ_JBSGUP010000132.1, on the reverse strand, counting down.
GTCGGTGCGGGAGGCCGACTATGTCGTGATGGCCCGCAGTCTCGGCTCCGGCCCCTGGGGCATCGTCCGCCGGCACATCATTCCCAACATCCTCACCCCGGTCCTCGTCCTCGCCACCATCACCGTCGGCGGCGTCATCGTCGCCGAGGCGGCGCTGACGTTCCTCGGTGTCGGGCTGCAATCCCCCTCGATCTCCTGGGGACTTCAGCTCGCGGGCGCGCAGAACTCCTTCCGGAACCACCCGCATCTGCTGATCTTCCCGGGGCTGTTCCTCTCCTTCACCGTCTTCGTACTCATCACCTTCGGCGACACCGTGCGTGACGCCCTGGACCCGAGAGGCCGGTGAACCACGAGATGACCACGAACGACAGCGCAGCCGCCGTACCGGCGCCCGTGCTGGAGGCCGAGGACCTGACCGTCGATCTGCTGTCCCGCACCGCGGGCACACCGGATTCCCGGCGCGTGGTCCACGGCGTCTCCTTCACCCTGCGCCAGGGCGAGACCCTCGCGCTCATCGGCGAGTCCGGGTCCGGCAAGAGCCTGTCCGCGCTGGCGCTGATGGGCCTGCTGCCCGCCGCCACCGCCCGGGTCGGCGGCAGCGTCCGCCACCACGGCACGGATCTGCTGACGCTGGACCCCGGCGCACTGCGCGCCCGGCGCGGCAAACACCTCGCGATGATCTTCCAGGACGCCCTGTCCGCCCTCAACCCCACACTCACCGT
>NZ_JBSGUP010000131.1:0-15688 GCF_053607985.1 Streptomyces sp. NPDC055078 | reverse complement strand
CCTTCGCCCAGGCCCTGGAGGAGCAGACGCCCCAGGGTGCGGCGGCCGTACAGCCCGAGGAACCGGCCGACCAGGCCGACCGCGGACCGCTGTTGGCCCTGGCGAACGGCCTCGGTGAGCTACCGAAGCCGCAGTTGGACCCCGAGGTGCCCCGGCAGCGCTCGCGGCGCCGCTCGGGCGATGCCTCCGGCGGGACGAATCCCCCCACCGCAGGCCGCCGCAAGCGCAAGCAGCCCAAGACGCGCAAGAAGAAGGCGCTGATGTGGACGGGCGGGGTGGTGTCGTTCCTCGTCGTCGCCGGCGCGGTGGGCGGGTATCTGGTGTACCAGCACCTCGACTCGAATCTGAACACGATCGATGTCGCGGGCGCGGGCAGCGGCGGCTTCAAGAAGGACCAGGCCGTCAATATCCTGGTCATCGGCACCGACAAGCGGACCGGCAAGGGAAACGGTGCCTACGGCGACCGCAACAGCCCCGGCCACGCCGACACCACGATCCTCTTCCATGTCTCCAAGGACCGGACGAACGCGACGGCGCTCTCCATCCCGCGCGATCTGATCACCGATATCCCGTCCTGTGAGACGAAGACCGGTGACGGGATCAAGTCCATCGCCGGTACGCCCAGGACCCGGTTCAACGAGAGCCTCGGCCAGTCGGGCCGGGACCCCGGCTGCACGATGCGTACGGTCAAGGAACTCACCGGGATCACCGTCGACCACTTCATGATGGCCGACTTCAACGCGGTCAAGACGATGTCGACGGCCGTCGGCGGGGTCGAGGTGTGTCTCGCCAAGGACATCGACGACAAGCAGTCCAAGCTCAAGCTGCCCGCGGGCAAGCACGTCCTCAAGGGCGAGGACGCGCTGGCGTTCGTCCGCACCCGGCACTCGGTGGGCTTCGGCGGCGATCTGAGCCGGATCGAGATCCAGCAGCAGTTCCTCAGTTCCCTCATCCGCAAGATGAAGTCGGGCGACACGCTCTCCAGCCCCACGAAGATGTGGGATCTGGCGCAGGCGGCCACCAAGGCGCTCACCGTCGACACCGGCATAGGCAGCATCAAGAAGCTCCAGGATCTCGGGATGGAGCTGGCGGAGGTGAACCCGAAGAACATCACCTTCGCGACCGTGCCGGTGGATGACAACGCCGACGGCGCGACCGTGGTGCTGAAGGAGAACGAGGCGCGGTCCCTGTTCTCGATGATCCAGAACGACATCTCGCTGACCGAGGTGGAGCAGAAGGAGAAGGACGCCAAGAAGAAGCAGCAGGGGCTGCTCAAGGGGCCGCGGGCCCAGCCGTCCGATGTCCGGGTCCGGGTTCTCAACGGCACCGAGAAGTCGGGGATGGCCCAGGCGACACTGACCTGGCTCCAGAACGACCAGCAGGTCAGGAAGTCGAGCCAGGAGGGCAACGCCCCGCAGAACCTGGCGAGGACGACGCTGGAGTTCGCCCCCAACCAGGCGGACCAGGCGCGGGCCCTCGCGGACATGATGGGTCTGCCCGTCGGCGCGCTGAAGCAGGGGACGGCGGACGCCGAGGGGACCCAGCCGATGACGCTGACCCTCGGCGCCGACTTCGAGGGCGCGGGGGTTCCCATCACCGGTTCGGCAAAGGCGCCGAAGGGTGTGCAGAAGGTCGAAGCGGACAAAGAGGTGTGTGCCAAGTGATACCGGCGATACCGGGACACGGGGCCGCATGGCAGGGGGAGTAGTCGGATGCTACGGAACAGCGCGGGCGGCAGAGCCGGAGGGGGACGCCGGATACTGCGCTGGAGCGCCACGGTCATGTCGGTGCTCATACTCGGCACGGCGGCGGCCGGATATCTGTACTACGAGCACCTCAACGGCAAACTCAGGCGGGACGATCTGACCCTCGGCAGGGAGATGCCGGACCACAAGGCCAACGCGGACGGCCAGACTCCGCTGAACATCCTGCTCATCGGTTCGGACGCACGGAACTCCAAGGCGAACCAGAAGCTCGGCGGGGCGAAGAAGACCTTCAACGGGCAGCCCCTCGCCGATGTGCAGATGCTGGTGCATCTGTCGGCCGACCGCTCCAATGTCTCGGTGATCAGCATGCCGCGCGACACCGTGGTGAAGATCCCCGAGTGCACGGACCCGGACAGCGGCAAGTCCTATCCCGCGACCGGCTGGACGCTGACGAACGAGTCGCTGGGGCGCGGTGGACCGGGCTGCACGGTGGCCACCTGGTACAAGCTGACCGGGATCACCATCGACCACTTCATGATGATCGACTTCGCGGGTGTGGTCTCCATGGCGGACGCCGTCGGCGGCGTCCCGGTCTGTGTCGACAAGAACATCCACTCCCGCAACAGCAGGGGCGAGGGCTCCGGCCTCAGGCTCCCGGCCGGCACCACATCGGTCAAGGGCGAGCAGGCGCTCCAGTGGCTGCGTACGCGCTACGGCTTCGGCGACGGCACCGACCTCGCCCGGACCCGCGCCCAGCACATGTACATGAACTCGATGGTGCGCGAGCTGCGGGAGAACACCAAGCTCACCGACCCGAACAAGCTGCGCAAGCTCGCCGAGGCGGCCATCGGCGCGGTGACCGTCGACAAGGGCATCGACTCCGTCAAGAAGCTGTTCGACCTCGGCAATGAGCTGAAGAGCGTGCCGACCGGCCGGATCACCATGACGACCATGCCCAACGTCTACTCGAACCGGCCCGGTTTCCGGGGCAAGGTGGAGCCCAGGCCGGGCGACGCCGAGCAGGTGTTCCGGATGATCCGCGAGGACGTTCCGCTGGACGGCAAGGGCATCCCGAAGAACCAGAAGAACCAGAAGAACCAGAAGAACCAGAAGAAGCCGAAGCCCACCACGCAGCCGGTCTCCAAGGACCCCGCCGCCCCTGCCGGTGAGATCGCGGTCCGGGTGCAGAACGGCACGGGCGGCGACGGGCGGGCCGCCCGGCCGGGCCGGGCCGCCACAGTGGCCGGACTCCTCCAGACCCGGGGCTACGTCCGGGCCGTCGCCGACACCACCAGGAATCCGCAGGACGAGACGGTGGTCCGTTTCGCCAGTGCCGAGCTGGAGGGCGACGCGCGGGCGGTCGCCAAGTCCCTCGGGGTTCCGGTGTCCTCGGTGCGGAAGTCGACGGATGTCACCGGCGTCACGGTGATCGTGGGCGCGGACTGGCGGCAGGGCGACAGCTACCCGAAGAAGCCGGCCGATGACACCCAGGAGACCCCGGACGCCCAGGACCCCGACAAGACGCCGGGGACCGCGAATCCGCTGAACGGCGAGACCAAGGGCTGTATGCCGGTCCAGAACGGCTTCACCTGGGTGTAGGGCCGGCCGCCCCGGGCGCTCGGGCGGGCGAAGGCTCAGGCGGACGAAGGCTCGGGCGGGCGCGGGGCCAGGCCGGCTCAAGCAAGCTCAAGCAGGCTCAAGCAGACCCAGCCAGGCTCAGGCCGGCTCAAGCAGACCCAGCCAGACCCAGCCAGACCCAAGCAGGCTCAGGCCGTCGATGGGGCAGGGGCGGGCGCCCGCTCAGGCGGGCGCTCGTACCGCCTCGCGGCGGCTCGCGATGACCTTGTTCGCCAGTGCGCGCGGGCTGGTGAGAAAGCCGAAGCCCCACGACATATGCATGGTGGCCAGCGCCACCGGGATCTGGAGGCGGGCCTTCAGCGGCAGCCCCTTGCCCGCCGGGAGCGACCCCGCGACGATCGCGGCCAGATAGCCGCCGGGCACCACGAAACCCCATGGCGTGAGGACCGCGCCGACGACGACGCCCGCCGCGATCGCGCAGACGGCGGCCGGCGGGGCGAGATAGCGCAGATTGATCGAGCCCTGGTGGTAGCGGGCGACGACATGGCGCCAACGGCCGTAGTCCTTGTACTGCTTGGCGAGCGCGCGGACCGACGGCCGCGGCCGGTACCGCACCTTCAGCTCCGGTGAGAACCAGATCCCGCCGCCTGCCTCGCGGATACGGAAGTTCAGCTCCCAGTCCTGGGCGCGGATGAACTCCTCGTTGTAGCCGCCCTGCTGCTCCAGCGCCGAGCGCCGGAAGACCCCCAGATACACGGTTTCGGCGGGCCCGGCCGTACCACCGGTGTGGAAGGCCGCGTTCCCGACGCCGATCTTCGAGGTCATGGCGGCGGCGACGGCCCGCTCCCAGTCGTTCTCGCCCTCGGCGTGCATGATGCCGCCCACGTTCTGCGCGCCGGTCTCCGCCAGAAGGCGGACGGCGGTGGCGATGTAGTTCGCCGACAGCATGCCGTGGCCGTCGACACGCACCACGATCGGGTGACGGGACGCCTTGATGGCGGCGTTGAGCGCGGCCGGGGTGCGCCCGGTCGGGTTGGGGACGGTGTGGACGCGGGGGTCCTCCCGTACGAGTTCGGCGGCGATCTCGTCGGTGCGGTCACTGGACGGGCCGAGGGCGATCACCACCTCCATCTCGCCGCCGTACTCCTGTTCGAGGATATGGCGGACCGAGTTGCGCAGATGCCGCTCCTCATTGAGGACCGGCATGATCACGGAGACTGGGGGTGTGGCGTTCATCGGTCGCCACGTTACCGCGAATGGGGGACACGGACGCGCGGCGGCCGGTCGTTGCCGTAGGTCGCAGATCGTATGGGCCTACGGTGTGCCTGTTCGCCCGTTCGCCGGAACCACCACGGTCGGCCTCTCGCTCCCCCCTCTCGCTCTCCCCGTCGTCACACCCGCGGAGGTGTCCCCCTCGTGCCCACGCCGCCCCGCTCCCCCCGCCCTCTGCCGCGACCACGGACCGGCAGGCCCGGGAGGACCGGGCGGCCGGGGAGGCCCGGTAGCAGAAGGCCGGTGGTCACCAGACCGCGCTGGGGTCTGCGGATGGCGACCACGGTCTCGGTACTGGTCCTGGGCGCGGGCGCGCTCGGGCACGGGCTGATGACGGGCCTGGACACCGGGATCAGCCGGGTCGACCCGTTCCGTGACATGAAGAACCGGCCCGAGGCCGGTGACGGAATGAATCTGCTGCTGGTGGGCACGGACGGCCGGGGCCGGATCACCCGCGAGGAGAAGGAGAAGTACCGGCTCGGCGGGGCGCCCTGCAACTGCACCGACACGATCATGCTGGTGCACATCTCCCACGACCGGGACCGGGCGAGCGTGGTGAGCCTGCCCCGCGACAGTTACGCCGAGCTTCCCGCGCACACCGACCAGAACAGCGGCCGGTCCCACCGGCCGCACCCGGTGAAGCTCAACGCCGCGTACGCGGAGGGCGGGCCCGCGCTGACCGTGCGCACGGTCGAGCGCATGACCAAGGTGAAGATCGACCACTATCTGGAGATCGACTTCACCAGCTTCATGAAGACGGTGGACGCGCTCGGCGGGGTCGAGATCTGTACGACCCAGCCGCTGAAGGACTCGTACACCAATCTGAACCTCGCCGCCGGCTCCCATGAGCTGAACGGCGGCCAGGCGCTCCAGTACGTACGCTCCCGCCATATCGACGGGGCGTCCGATCTGGGCCGGATGCAGCGCCAGCAGCGTTTTCTCGCGGCCCTGATCAAGCAGGCGACCAGCAGCGGGGTGCTGCTGAACCCGGTGAAGTTCCGTGAGGTGGCGACCGCGATGCTCGGCTCCGTACGGGCCGACAAGGGGTTCGGTACGGACGAGATGCTGGCGCTCGCCCGGGCCATGCGCGGCTTCTCGGCGGCGTCGTCGGAGTTCACGTCCGTACCGGTCGTCCCGTCGACGGGCCCGGTCAAGGGCATCGGCTCGACCGTGAAGTGGGACCCCGTCAAGTCGCGGAAGCTGTTCCGGATGATCCGCGAGGACAAGCCGCTCGCGCCGCTGCGGTCGAAGAAGGCGAAGGCGCGGCTGGTGGATGTCTCCCCGCAGCAGATCCGGGTGCAGGTCTACAACGGGACCCGCTCGGACGGACTGGGGCGCAAGGTGGACACCGCGCTGCGGTCGACCGGCTTCAACACCACCCGCACCCCGCTGAACGGCGGCGGCCAGGAGGTGCAGCGCACCTTTGTCTCGTACGACCCACGCTGGGACCGCTCGGCCCGGTCGCTGGCGACGGCGCTGAACGGGTGCGAGACACGGCCCGTGAAGGGCCAGGGCCGGACCCTGCGGGTGACGGCGGGCACGGACTTCAAGGGGGTGCGGCCGGTGCGGGCGCAGGATGTGTACCAAGGGGAGTTCGGCGCGGTGACCGGGGACCAGGTGACCTGTCCCTGACGTGGGGGCCTGCCCTCGGGGACCTGCGCTTGGGGACCTGCCCCTGGGGGCGGGGGGCCCGGCCAACGGGTCTCGCGCCACGGGCCTTGGCCCACGGGTCTCGGGTCTCGGGCACGGGTCTCGCGCCACGGGTCTCGGCCCATGGTCCCGGGCCACAGGTCCCGGCCCACAGCGGCCCCTCGGCGCGCGGGATCAGTCCTCGTAGCCCTCCGCCGCGCGCTTCTCCCGCAGCTCCTTGATCGCGCGGCGGCGGTTGAGCCGGTGCGTACGGCGGATCTGGGCCTCCTGGTAGCGCCGCTTGTCCCGCTCGGTCTCGGGCAGCACCGGCGGCACCCGGCGCGGTTTGCCGTCGGCGTCGACGGCGGCGAAGACCAGATAGGCGGAGCCGACCTGCTGGGCGGGGGTGGACTCGTTCCAGCGCTCGGCCAGGACGCGGACACCGACCTCCATCGAGGACCGGCCGGTCCAGTTGACCTGCGCCTTCACATGAACCAGATCGCCGACCCTGACCGGCTCAAGGAACACCATCTCGTCCATGGAGGCCGTGACGGCCGGACCACCGGAGTGCCGCCCGGCGACCGCGCCCGCCGCGTCGTCCACCAGCTTCATGATCACACCGCCGTGCACCGTACCCAGGAGGTTGGTGTCACTGCCGGTCATGATGTGGCTGAGGGTGGTGCGGGATGCCGCTGTGGGCTTGCCCGGTATGGCACTGTCCGGGTTCCGGGCCTGATCTGTCATACCCTCTACCTTATGCGCGGGCCTGAGCGCCGGTGACCCGCCGGTGGCGCGGCCGGAGCATTGCATCAGCTTCGCAACAGGCCCGGTCCGATTCCCCACCCGCCCTGTCGGCGCCCTACTGTGACCCGGCACACTGACCGGCATGAACGATTGGCCCGAAGGACACGGACGCGGCGGCCAGGGCTCTCAGCCCGAGGGTGCACGCGTGATGCGCCATGTGCAGCGACCTCCGGTTCCGCAGCAGCAGTCACAGGGATACGACGACCGCCAGGGCGTCCCTTACGACAGCGGCTACAACACGGGCCAGGTCTACGGCAGCCCCGCCGGCCCGGGCAACGGCAACCCTGGCGGCCCCGCAGGTTACGGCGGCCCGCCGCCACCCCCCGGCCCCGCGCGCCCCGCCCCGAACTGGCGCCGCCGGATAAAGATCGGCTCGCTCGTCCTGGTGGGCACGCTGCTGGTGGTCTCCGTCGCCACCTACTTCTGGGCCGACGGCAAGATGAAGCGCGAGGTCGACCTCGCCAAGGTCATCGAGCGCCCCAAGGACGACGACTGCACCACGTATCTGATCGTCGGTTCCGACAGCCGCGAGGGCATGTCAGCCGAGGAGAAGAAGCGGCTGCGCACCGGCTCCGCCGAGGGCAAGCGCACCGACTCGATGATGATCCTCGCCGACTGCTCCGGCGGCACCACGATGATCTCGCTGCCGCGTGACTCGGACGTCGAGATCCCCTCCTTCAAGGGCTCCGACTCCGGCAAGCTCTTCCCCAACCAGGGCCGCCGCACCAAGCTGAACGCCGCGTACGCCGAGGACGGCCCCGAACTCCTCGTCCGTACCGTCGAGCACAACACCCATCTGCGCATCGACCACTACGCCGAGATCGGCTTCGCGGGCTTCGCGAGCATCGTGGACGCGATCGGCGGGGTCGAGCTGGACATCCCCAAGGCGTTCAAGGACAAGAAGTCCGGCGCCGACTTCGAGGCGGGCAAGCAGACCCTCGACGGCGAGCAGGCCCTCGCCTTCGTCCGCACCCGCTACGCCTTCGGCGAGGGCGACCTCGCCCGTACCAAGAACCAGCAGAAGTTCCTCTCGGCCCTGGCGAGCCAGACCGCGACCCCGAGCACCGTCCTCAACCCCTTCAAGCTCTACCCGGTGATGGGCGCGGGCCTGGACACCGTCGTGGTCGACAAGGAGATGTCCCTCTGGGACCTCGGCCAGATGTTCTTCGCGATGAAGGGCGTCACCGGCGGCGACGGCAAGTCGATGAACATGCCGATCTCAGGCAACCGGGGCGGGAACCTCGTCTGGGACAAGGCCAAGGTCCAGGAGATGGTCCAGCAGATCCAGAACGACGAGAAGGTCACGGTGACAGGGAACTGACGCTCCGTCCGACGCGCTTGTGCCCGAGGCCCGCCCTCCCGGTTCCGCCGGGGCGGCGGGCCTTCGCCGTCCCGTCACCGTCACCGTCACCGTCACCGTCACGCCGACCGTACGGCGATCACTGCCAGGGTGACGACCCGGACCACCGCGCCGAGTGTGACGGCGACGGCTTCCGCCCGGCCCCTCACCGCTGCATGTGCCCGCGCTGAAGGCGCTTCGCAATGGCCGCCGCCAGTCGCTCGTACGCGGCCCTCAGCCGCCGCTCCTCCTCCGACGCCATCTCACAGCCCCCAGCGGCTGTACGCGTTGACCTCGGCCACGGCCGCGCTCATCGCGTCGGACTGCGCGGCGGGCGCCAGGTCTTCGGCGTGGGCGTCCCACTCCCGCCCTCCGTTGAGTGGGCGCACCTGCTTCAGTGCCGGACACCCACGAGAAGCAGCGGACGTGATCAGCGGCAAGGTGGCGGCCCGCATAAGGCAACGGGAGGTCATGGAACAGGAACGGCCCCCGATGCTCTGGATCGTGCTGCACGAGGCGTGTCTGCGAACCCTGGTGGGCGGACCGCACGTGATGGCCGGTCAGCTTGAGCATCTGATCCAGGCAGCGGACTCCCCCGGCATCGATCTCCAAGTGGTCCCCTTCGCGGCGGGCGCTGCCGCCGCACACACTCTGGCGTTCACCCTGCTGGTTTTCGAGGACGGTGCCACCGTGCTGTACGCGGACGACGTACCCCACGGTGGCAGGCTCTACCGATCCGCGACGTCGGTCCGGACCGCGCTCGAAAACTACGATCGGTTGCGGGCGCACGCGCTGTCCCCTGATGATTCGGTAGCCCTTATGAAGACGGTGCACAAGGAGTACAGGCCATGACCGAGGACCGGGACCACAACGGCATATCGTGGATCAAGTCTTCCTACAGCGGTTCTTCCGGCGGCCAGTGCGTCGAATGGGCCCCCACGTACGCGTCAGCGCACGGCGTCGTCCCCGTCCGTGACAGCAAGTCGGCGGAGGGACCTGCGGTGAGCTTCGAAGCTCCGGTGTGGGGCGCGTTCATAGGCGCGCTGAAGGTCGGCGCGCTCGCGAAGCACTGAGGCACACGGGCCCCGGCCGGAGCGATCCTCCGGGGCCATCAGCGCGCCCTGCTCCGAGTGCGCGCCCCTGACGTCGAGGAGTCCCCTCCGCTCGTGTTCCGGCCCGTATGGTGCCGGTACTTCGGAAGGCATGTGATGACGCAGAGTGAACCGGGATTCAATGAGTTGCTTACCGCCGCCCAGCATTCGGCGGTGCATCTGGAGATGCGTGACTCGTACGGCGTCGGGGACGAAGCCGAGGACTTCGAGCGCTGGAAGCGCACCGGGGCGCGGGACCTCGACCCCACTTCTGAATACTGGACGCCTTGGGTCGAGTTGATTCGGCAAACAGTGGCCCGAGGTGTCGTTGTCCGCAGAGCACGAGTCGTATCCGAGCCCGTGACGGACTACATCCGATATGAGCACGCTGGAACAGTCGTCAACCTTCTGGCAGGGGAACAGGTCCGCTGGCTGCCCAGACGCCAGGCGTCGGACATCGCACTGCCGGGAAACGACTGCTGGGTGTTCGACGGAGAGACCGCGCTGTTCAACCACTTCACGGGTGACGGCAACTGGTCCGAGCCCGGCTGGGAGGTGCGTACCGAGCCTTCCGTCGCGAGACTTACGGCCAGCGCGTTCGAAGCCGTCTGGGATCGAGGCATCCCCCACAACGAATACACCGTCTGACCGTCGGCACTCCGTCACCCGAACAAACCCGTACGGTCCGGGGTCGCGCGCTCTTGACTCGGCGCGCCAAGGAGGCAACGCTCCTGCCAGCGAGGCAGTCCAGTCGCAAAGGGGTGGGACATGAAGCTACGGTTCCTCGGGATCATCCCGAACACACCCACCGATGACTCACCGACGATCTGGCTCGATGAGGACAGCGGGGACCTGCCGATCCAGTCCTACAAGGCCACGGAGGACGAAGTGAGGGCGTGCCAGGAGATCGGCTCCGTCCCCGGCCACTCTGCGGACGTTCCGGCTCACGAAGCGATCGTCAGGCTCCCAGCGGTCATGCTCAAGTACATCCCCCAGCCGAAGGACAGCAGCGGTGAAGTACCCGGTACGTGAGTCGCTCGCCAAGGCTCGGCAGTCGGCTGTGCATCTTGAGATGCGCGACAGCTACACACCTGACGATCCGGAGTTCATCGGTTGGCAGCAGGGCCGCAGGTACAGCCCGGACAGCCTCCCCGACTGGTGGTGGCCGTGGCACGAAACCGTGAGCGAGACGGTTGCACGCGATGTGGTGGTGCGCCGTGCCCGGATCGTGTCAGAGCCGGTCACCGACTACATCCGCTACGAATACGACCTCACATTCGCCAACGTCGCCGCGGGTGAACAGGTCAGTTGGCTGCCCCGCCGCAGGGCCTCGGACATCGCCCTGCCGGGCAATGACTTCTGGCTGTTCGACGACACCACCGTGATCTTCAATCACGTCAACGGGAGAGGCGATCCCACCGACAAGGAGATCAGTACAGATCCCGTAGTGCTGAAGCTGTGCGGGGCGGACTTCCAAGCCGTCTGGGATCGTGCGATTCCGCATGGAGAGTACAACCCGGCCTGACACACCTCATGGCTCTTTCGGCATCATCCAGCATTCAGGCTGCCCGCCAGATCCTTGCCGACCGTCTCGGCGAGATCCGCCGAGACGCCGACCTGACCGGGCAGCAACTCGCCCGCGCGTGCGGCTGGCACCCCTCCAAGGCATCGCGGATCGAGAACGCCAAGACCTCACCCTCGGCCGACGACATCCGGACCTGGTGCACCGCCTGTGGAGCCGAGGACCAGTCGGACGACCTGGTGGAGTCCCTTCGCGCTGTCGAAGGCATGTTCATCGAGTGGCGCAGGATGGAACGAACCGGGCTGCGCCGTGCCCAGGAGTCGGTGCTTCCGCTGTTCCAGCGCACACGACGCTTCCGCTCGTACTCCTCATGGCTCGTACCGGGGATGATCCAGACGCGCGCGTACACGACGGAAGTCCTGCGGGCCGTACAGCGGCGGCGCGTCCCTGTCGATGACGTGGAAGCGGCCGTCCAGGTCCGCATGGAGAAGCAACACATCCTCTACGAGCAGGGCCGCACCTTCGCCTTCCTCGTTGAGGAATCCGTATTGCGCTCAGGCATGGGCGGCCCGGACGTCATGGCCGGCCAACTCGACCGCCTCCTCGGTATTGGCACGCTGCCCAACGTGAGCTTCGGAGTCGTACCGATGCGCCCAGACCGCCTCTGTATGCCGGTGGAGGGGTTCTGGATCTACGACAGCAGTCAGGTCACCGTTGAGCTGGTGTCGGGATACCTCACGATCACCCAGCCCCGGGAGGTAGCCATGTATGCCCGTCGGTACGCCGAGCTGACAGAACACGCCGTCTACGGAACCGACGCTCGTGCGCTGATCACCTCGGCCGTGAACACTCTCGGGTGATCGGCCTGCAATTGCCTGCAATCGCATGGTCGTTGCCCGCACCGCACTCCTACCGTCGTTGCACCGCAGGAGCATCAGCCGGGGAGTCCACACATGGAGACGCAGAAGCCACAGGGGTACGGCCTGACGGAGCCACCGGCTGAGCCCTCCGCCGAGCCCGGCTGCGCCATCTGCCTGTCGATCGTGGTGGGCAGGAGCAACGCCCGCTCCCTCGGGGACTACAGCGCGGTGTCCGACCGCAATGTGGAGCTTCGGCGGCATCGGACGGAGGCGCACGCGGGGACGAATCCCAGGAACAGGAAGGTGAATCATGCGCGATGACGATCTGTACGGACTTCCCCTCGGCGACGCCCGGTTCAGCAGGGCGTGCGGCGGCAACACCCACCCGGACGGCGAGTCCTGTGTGACCCTCGCCCGGATCGCCGAGAACGGGTGGGCGCTGGGGGACAGCAAGCGGCCGGGCATGGAGCCGTTGCGGTTCACGACCGCCGAGCTGGATGCGGCCGGCATCGATCCGGCGAGGTTCGGGCTCTCCGCCTGAGCCGGTGGTGGCGGCATCGGCGGTCCCGCTGGATGGGTGGGACCGTCGGTGGGCCAGGGAACGGAGCGCCTCGGTGCACCATCACGGATACGCGTGGCTGGGTGAGAAGCAGTGCTTTGACCGGGAGAGCCTGAGACGACCGCCGCCGGAACCCCCGACCGCGAGCAGTCCGCCCGAGGTGATCGACCGGTACCGGCGGGCCGTGGCCGAGTTCCCCACCACGGATGTGCCGCCGATCCAGACCGCGCACTGGCTGCTGAAACCGGCGTCGATGATCCGGGGCACCTGGGAGGAGCCCAAGGAGGCCGGGGAGTGGCTCGGAGGCCGGCTCAGAGAGTTCGCGCCCCGGTTCGCGTCGGCGGAGGAACGGGAAGCGGGGCGGCTGGTGCTCCTGGTGCAGGCGGCGGTGGAGCGGCTGGCCTGGGGTGGTGATGTGGCGCTCGGGCACTACCTCAAGGGGACGGTGTTTCATTCCGTCGCCCTGGTGACGTGCGACCCGAACCGGGACGAGCCTGGGCTGAAGTGCCCTCGCCCGTAGCGGCCCCGGCCGGGAATGCCGGGGCCCTCCCGGGTGCTACGGCAGGTTCCGCGCCATCACGATCCGCTGGACCTGGTTCGTACCCTCGTAGATCTGGGTGATCTTGGCGTCGCGCATCATGCGCTCGACGGGGTAGTCGCGGGTGTAGCCGTAGCCACCGAGGAGTTGGACCGCGTCCGTGGTGACCTCCATGGCGACGTCGGAGGCGAAGCACTTGGCGGCGGCGCCGAAGAAGGTCAGGTCGCCGTCGACGCGCTCGGACTTGGCGGCGGCCGAGTAGGTGAGCTGGCGGGCGGCCTCCAGTTTCATGGCCATGTCGGCGAGCATGAACTGGATGCCCTGGAAGTCGGCGATGGGCTTGCCGAACTGCTTGCGCTCCTGGACGTAGCCCTTGGCGTAGTCGAGGGCGCCCTGGGCGACGCCGAGGGCCTGGGCCGCGATGGTGATACGGGTGTGGTCGAGGGTCTTCATGGCGGTGGCGAAGCCGGTGCCCTCGGGGCCGATCATGCGGTCGGCGGGGATGCGGACGTTGTCGAGGTAGACCTCGCGGGTCGGGGAGCCCTTGATGCCGAGCTTCTTCTCGGGGGCGCCGAAGGAGACTCCGGGGTCGGACTTCTCGACGACGAAGGCGGAGATGCCCCTGGAGCGCTTGTCGGGGTCGGTGACGGCCATGACCGTGTAGTACTCGGAGACGCCCGCGTTGGTGATCCAGCGCTTGACGCCGTTGAGCACCCAGGAGTCGCCGTCCCGTACGGCCCGGGTCTTCATGCCCGCCGCGTCGGAGCCCGCGTCCGGCTCGGAGAGGGCGTACGAGAACATCGCGTCGCCCTTGGCGAGCGGGCCCAGGTACTTCGCCTTCAGCTCCTCGGAGCCGGAGAGGATCACCGGGAGCGAGCCGAGCTTGTTGACGGCGGGGATGAGGGAGGAGGAGGCGCAGACGCGGGCGACCTCCTCGATGACGATCACGGTGGCGAGGGCGTCGGCGCCCCCGCCGCCGTACTCCTCGGGGACATGGACCGCGTGCAGGTCGTTGGCGATGAGCGCGTCCAGCGCCTCCTGCGGGAAGCGCGCCTCCTCGTCGACCTCGGCGGCGAACGGGGCGATCTTCGCCTCGGCGAGCGAGCGGACGGCGTCACGGAGCATGTCGTGCTCCTCGGACGGGCGGTACAGGTCAAATGCCGAGCTACCGGTCGATCCGGCCACGTTCACTCACTCCCCAGAGATGCTAATTACCGTTAAGTAACCAATTTTAGAGGTCCCCGCTCCCCCTGGCATACGTGACCTTGGCGACAGGGGCAAGACCTGCCCTCCCACCCGCGCGGATATGCTCGATCGCGTTCCCGGACCCCCGCCCCGCACCCGTACTGGAGAACCGTATGGCCCTCAGGATCACTGTGATCGGCACCGGCTATCTGGGCGCCACCCACGCCGCGGCCATGGCGGAGCTGGGGTTCGAGGTGCTCGGGCTCGATGTGGTGCCCGAGAAGATCGAGATGCTGTCGGCGGGGCGCGTACCGATGTACGAGCCGGGTCTGGAGGACCTCCTCGCCCAGCATGTCGCCGGGATCGCGGGGTCGAGCGGGCGGCTGCGCTTCACGACCGACTGGGACGAGGTCGGCGAGTTCGGCGATGTCCACTTCGTCTGTGTGAACACTCCGCAGAAGCACGGTGAGTACGCCTGTGACATGTCCTACGTCGACGCCGCCTTCTCCTCCCTCGCGCCCCGGCTCAAGCGGTCCGCGCTGGTCGTCGGCAAATCGACCGTGCCCGTCGGCAGCGCGGCCCGGCTGGCGCGGCTGCTGGACGAGCTGGCGCCCGGGGCGGGGGTGGAGCTGGCGTGGAACCCGGAGTTCCTGCGCGAGGGCTTCGCCGTCGGCGACACCCTGCACCCCGACCGGATCGTGGCGGGTGTGGAGAGCGAGCGGGCCGAGAAGCTGCTGCGTGAGGTGTACGCGACGCCCATCGCGGAGGGGTCCCCGTTCGTGGTGACGGACTTCCCCACCGCCGAACTGGTGAAGACCTCCGCGAACTCCTTCCTCGCGACGAAGATCTCCTTCATCAACGCCATGGCCGAGGTCTGTGAGGCCGGCGGCGGCGATGTGGTGAAGCTGGCGGAGGCCATCGGGTACGACGAGCGCATCGGGTCCAAGTTCCTGCGCGCCGGGATCGGCTTCGGCGGCGGCTGTCTGCCCAAGGACATCCGCGCGTTCATGGCGCGCGCCGGTGAGCTGGGTGTGGACCAGGCCCTGACCTTTCTGCGCGAGGTCGACTCCATCAATATGCGGCGGCGCGGGCACATGGTGGAGCTGGCGCGCGAGACCGTGGGCGGGGGCTCGTTCCTGGGGAAGCGGGTCGGGGTGCTGGGCGCGGCGTTCAAGCCGGACTCGGACGACGTACGCGACTCGCCCGCGCTGAACGTGGCCGGGCAGATCCATCTCCAGGGCGGGCAGGTGACTGTCTACGACCCCAAGGGGATGGCGAACGCCCGCCTCCTCTTCCCGACCCTCGGGTACGCCGACTCGGCGCTGGAGGCGGTGCGGGGGGCGGACGTGGTGCTGCACCTCACCGAGTGGCGCGAGTTCCGCGAGCTGGACCCGGGGGCGCTGGGGGAGGTCGTGAAGCACCGGATCGTGCTGGACGGGCGCAATGCGCTGGACGCGGAGGCGTGGCGGTCCTCGGGGTGGGTGTACCGGGCGATGGGGCGGCCGTCCGCGTAGCGGCCCCGGCGGGTGCGGGGTGCTGGCGCGAACCGGGGTGCGCCCGGTTCCCGCGCCGGTGCGGGGGCCTGTTATTCAGCCCGTCCGGCGT
>NZ_JBSGUP010000130.1:0-15691 GCF_053607985.1 Streptomyces sp. NPDC055078 | reverse complement strand
GGTCTGCACCTCGTCCTTGGCGGCGGGGGTCTCGGCCTCGGCGGCCTCGGCGGGGGTCTTGTCGCCCTCGAGCAGGTCGCGCTCCCACTCGGCCAGCGGCTCGCCGGCGGCCTTGTCGCCCGGCTTCGAGTCGCCGGTGGCGACGCCGGAACGGGCGATGAGGCCCTCGGCGACGGCGTCGGCGATCACGCGGGTGAGCAGGGTGACGGAGCGGATCGCGTCGTCGTTGCCGGGGATCTTGTAGTCGACCTCGTCGGGGTCGCAGTTGGTGTCGAGGATCGCGACGACCGGGATGTGGAGCTTGCGCGCCTCACCGACGGCGATGTGCTCCTTCTTGGTGTCGACGATCCAGACGGCGCTGGGCACCTTCTGCATCTCGCGGATACCGCCGAGGGTCTTCTCCAGCTTGGCCTTCTCGCGGGAGAGAACCAGCAGCTCCTTCTTGGTGAGGCCGGACGCGGCCACATCCTCGAAGTCGATCTGCTCCAGCTCCTTGAGGCGCTGCAGCCGCTTGTAGACGGTGGAGAAGTTGGTCAGCATGCCACCGAGCCAGCGCTGGTTGACATACGGCATGCCCACGCGGGTCGCCTGCTCGGCGATCGCCTCCTGGGCCTGCTTCTTGGTACCGACGAACATGATGGAGCCGCCGTGGGCGACGGTCTCCTTGACGAACTCGTAGGCGCGGTCGATGTACGACAGCGACTGGAGCAGGTCGATGATGTAGATGCCGTTGCGCTCCGTGAAGATGAAGCGCTTCATCTTCGGGTTCCAACGACGGGTCTGGTGACCGAAGTGGACGCCGCTTTCCAGCAGCTCCCGCATCGTGACGACGGCCATGGCCGTATCTCCTTGGATTCTCGGTTATGTCCTGACGCCCCTACGCGCCGTGCCACAAGGGACCGAGAAGCGCGGCCACCGACCATGAGAGGTGAGTGGTGGCGGGGCGTGCGAAGTCGACCCGGTGACCCGGATCGCCAGAAGAAGTGTACGGGACCCGGGCACCCCCGGGTGACGGCGCTGTCCACAACCGGTCAGTACTGCACAGATCGGGAGCATGATCCACTCGGTTCGGCCCGCTGCGGGACGGTGGGGGCATGTACCGCTCCGTGTTCGCTCCCGTACTGGCCCTGGTCCTGCTCGTCCTGGTGACCGCCGTTCCGGCCTCGGGCGGCCCCGTCTCGGCGGCGGACCCCGGGCCCGCTCCCGGCGCCGCCCGCGGCTGGCCGGTGGGGCCGCCGCGCCCCCTGGTCGTGCGTGGCTGGGAACCGCCGTCGTCCGACTACGGGCCTGGTCACCGGGGTGTGGATCTCGCCGCCCCGCCGGGCACCGCGGTCCGGGCCGCGGCGCCCGGACGGATCTCCTACGCGGGCCGGGTCGCGGGCCGTGGAGTGCTCGCGATCGCCCTCACCGGCACGGGTGACCCTCCGCTGCGCATCACTTACGAACCGGTCCGGGCGCTGGTCCGTGTGGGGGCGGCGGTGGACGTGGGCCAGGTGGTGGGGAGGATCGAGCCCGGCCCTTCGCACTGCGCCACCGGATGTCTGCACTGGGGGCTGCTGCGCGGTGCGCGGTATCTCGACCCGCTCTCCCTGCTCCCGCCCGGCCTGCGCCACCGCCCCCCGTCCCGGCTCCTCCCGGTCACGGGCACCCGCCCCCTTGAACCAGCCGTCTTCCCGGGCCCGCGCGAAACCCGCCGGGCGGGCCGACCCCGGCCGGGACCCGGGGGCGCCCGGCGCCCGGGTCCCGGCCGGGGTGCGGGCCCCGGACCAGGCGAACCGGCACGGGTGCGGTGCAGGCACGTATGCCGGTCCGGCTCCAGGCCGGGGCCACGGTTCCGGGGCTGGGGGCGGGGTGCTCAGGCCCGGACAGGGGAGGGTCACCGCGCGGGGCCCAGGGCGGGGCGGGTCAGCGCCGTGGGGCCGGTCCCGGGTCAGGCGCGGACGCCCCGGAGGGCCATCGACACCGCGGCGTCGGCGATCACATCCGGCTCCTCGGCCGCACCGAGTTCGATCCGGCGGACCGCGGCGTCCACGACACCCTGGAGGAGCATCGCCGCGAGCCGGGGCTGCTCATGGCCCAGCTCACGAAGCGCGTCACCGATCATGGCGATCAGTCCGCCGTGCGCGGCGCGGATCTTCTCGCGCGCCCCCGCGTCCAGCTCGCTCGCGGAGATGGCGACCACGGCCCGGTGCCTGCGGTCTCCCACGAGGTCCAGCTGCCTGCGCACATACGCCTCGATCTTGCCGTCGGGGCCCTCCGCCCGCGCCATCGCGGCCTCCACCTCCGCCGCCCAGACGGGGAAGTCGACGGCGCACAGCTCCTCGACCACGGCCGCCCGCGAGCGGAAGTACTCGTATACGGACGACCTGGCCAGGCCGGTGCGCTCGGCGAGGGCGGGGAAGGTCAGCGCCTCCGTCCCGCCCTCGGACAGGAGGGATCGCGCGGCGTCGAGCAGGGCGTCGCGCTGCATGGTCCGGTGCTCGGCCACGGAGGCCGCTCGAATCCTGGGCACATCACCACTCTACGGATGTCGCGCAAGAGGCAGGGACGATTCAGCGTTCAACGTCCCACGTCGGCGAGCTTCGCCCGCAGCTGTAGCACCGACTTTGTGTGGATCTGGCTGACGCGGCTCTCCGTGACACCGAGCACACCGCCGATCTCGGCGAGGGTGAGGCCCTCGTAGTAGTAGAGGGTCACCACGGTCTTCTCGCGCTCGGGGAGGGTATTGATCGCGCGGGCGAGCAGGCGCCGCAGTTCACGGTCCTCGACCACCTCGACCGGGTTGTCCGCGGCGGTGTCCTCCAGGGTGTCCATCAGACTGAGGCGGTCGCCGCCCTCGCCGCCGACATGCAGCAGTTCTTCGAGCGCGACAACGTTCGCCAGCGACAACTGGCTGAAGACCGCGTGGAGTTCCTCCACCGCGATACCCATCTCCGACGCGACCTCCCCCTCGGACGGGGTGCGTCTGAGCTGCGCCTCCAGCGTGGCGTAGGCGCGCTCCACGGCCCTGGCCTTCTGCCGTACGGAGCGCGGAATCCAGTCCAGCGCGCGCAACTCGTCGATCATCGCGCCCCGGATCCTGGTGATGGCGTAGGTCTCGAACTTGATGGACCGCTCGATATCGAACTTCTCGATGGCATCGATGAGCCCGAAGACCCCGGAGGAGACGAAGTCCGCCTGCTCCACATTGGACGGCAGTCCGACGCTGACCCGGCCCGCGACATACTTCACCAGCGGGGAGTAGTGCAGGATCAGCTGCTCCCGCAGCCGTTCGTCGCCCGTGGACTTGTACGACCGCCACAGCTCATCGAGCGAGGAGGGGGCGGGGGGCCGCACGGAGCCACGGGCAGCGGGGGGCACTGCGGCGCGGTCAGACCCGGAGATGTGCTGGGGCATGCGTTGCCTTGAGCCGTTCTGCTGTGAAGGGGGTGGGGGGTGTGCGTCTGGGCCGGGAATGGTGAGCGTAGCGTGACTGCGCGGTCGCAGTGAGCGAAGACCGGGAGTGCGGCGCTCTCTGACAGGTGCCGACCTCTCGGGTGTCTCCCACGAGACCCGCGAAGGTCGCCGTCATCACCCTTTCACCCGAATGCTCCGGGTCAAGAATCGCCTCGCCGCACGTTCGAGCGGCGAATCGCTTGATATGTCAACTGCCATCCTTCGCCAGTTCGTTCGACGAACCCCAGCGCGTGCAGTTCGTACAGCCTGGCGAGGGTCTCGTCCGCGGTCGTCCCCGCTACCCGCGCCACTCGGGCGCCTTCCACGGCGCCTCGGGCCGGCAGGGCCTCCAGGACCCGCGCGCTGACGGGGTCCAGCAGATCCCGGGGCAGTACGGGCCCCCGGCGCTCCGGTGCGAGGTCTCCCATGTCCCCGACCAACTCGGCGATTTCATCGGCGTCGGTGACCAGCACTCCCTCGCCGCGCAGCAGTTCGTGCACACCGGCGGAGAGACCGCTGGTGGCCGGACCTGGCACGCCCATGGTGTGCCGGCCCAGCTTCCGCGCACCGCGCGCCGTCACCAGCGAGCCGCTGCGGTACTCGGCCTCCACGACGACCGTGCCCCGGGTGAGCGCGGCGATCACCCGGTTCCGCAGGATGAATCTGCTCGGGGTCGGATGGTCGCCGGGCGGCAACTCCCCGATGACCAGTCCCTGTTCGACCATCCTGGCGATCAGCTCGGCGTGACCGCGCGGATAGACAACATCGACTCCGCACGCGAGCACCGCGATCGTGGCCCCACCCGCCGCGAGCGCGCCCCGGTGGGCCGCCCCGTCGATGCCGAAGGCCGCCCCGGACACCACGACCCAGCCGCGCTCGGCGAGCCCCGTGCCGAGAGCGGACGCCATATGCGCCCCGTACGGTGTGCAGGCCCGGGCTCCGACGACGGCGACGGACCGCACGGCCCACTTCCGCAGATCCGGCCGGCCTCTGACCCACAGCCCGATGGGCCGGGCGTCGCCGAGGTCGTCGAGCTGGGTCGGCCACTCCGCGTCACCCGGGCAGACGAACCGGCCCCCGACCGCGGCCACGGCGTCCAGATCGCGGTACGGGTCGGCGGCGGCCATCCGGGCCCGCCAGGCCGCGAGCCGCCGGGCCGTGGCGCCGGGGAGTGCGTCGGCAACGCTCTCCGGGGCGCTGAGCCGCTCCACCAGCCCCCGGGCCCCGAACTCCCGGAGCCACTGCCCGCCCCGCTCGTCCCCGGGCTCGATCACACGCGTGAGCGCTGCCCTGGCCAGCCGCTCCGCATCCGCCGGGCCCATCGCCCCGATGGCACCGTCGCCACCGACCGCACCGGGTCGGTCCGCCGCGCCCATCGCCCCAGCGCCCGTCGCCCCAGCGGCACCAACGGCACCGGGTCGGCCCGCCTTGCTCATCACCCCAGCGCCCGTCGCCCCAGCGGCACCAACGGCACCGGGTCGGCCCGCCTTGCTCATCACCCCAGCGGCCACGGGGCGGTCCGCCGGGCCCGCCTGCGGCACCGGGCCCGGACTCCCGCCCGGCCCGTCGCCCGGACGCGGGGGCGGAGGCGGGGGCGGGCCAGGGCGCGGTGGTGGGTGGGCCCCCAGTGGCGGGTCCGCGCCCGGTGGTGGGCCCTGCGGCGGGTGGTCCGGGGCCGCTCTCCGGTCCGGGGGCCCGCTCGCCCGGCCGGAGCCCGTCTGCTCGTACCGATACCGGCCGGTGTCCGTCCATGGGCTCCGGACCGCGTCCCGGGCGGGGCCGGCGCCCACCATCCGGCCGGTTGGGCGTCCCGTACCCCCGCCGCTCATCGGCTGCCTCCCCCCGCGGGCAGCGGTGCTCCGCGCGAGACCCCCGTGCGCAGCTCCAGGGCCAGGTCGACGTCATCGGCCCGGGGGCAGTCCCGGCCCGCCAGATCGGCGATGCTCCAGGCGACCCGCAGGACCCGGTCGAGACCTCGGGCGGTCAGGAGCCCGCGCTCCATGTCCCGCTCGGCCGCGCACAGGGCGCCGGGGCCGACCGGCCAGCGGGTGCGCAGCTCATGGCCCGGCACCTCGCTGTTCACGGTCCACGGGGTGTCCCGGAGCCTGGCCGCGGCGCGGCACCTCGCTTCCAGCACCCGGGCGGCGACCGTCGCTGTCGACTCGCCCCGGCCGCCCTGGCCCAGCAGATCACTGCGGTTGACCGGCTCCACCTGCACGCGTAGATCCACCCGGTCGAGCAGCGGGCCGGACAGCCGGGCCTGATACCGCCGGATCACCGACGGCGGGCACTCGCATCCCGCGCCGTGCAGGGTGTGCCGGCCGCAGGGGCAGGGGTTGGCCGCGAGGACCAGGAGAAAGCGGGCGGGCAGCCGGACCACTCCCCCACTGCGGGCCACCACCACATGCCCCGACTCCAGCGGCTGGCGCAGGGCGTCCAGCGCCTTGGTCGCGAACTCGGGGGTCTCGTCGAGAAAGAGCACCCCGCGATGGGCCAGCGAGACCGCTCCCGGTTTCGGCAGACCGTTCCCCCCGCCGACGAGCGAGGGCATCGTCGCGGAGTGGTGGGGTGCGCAGTACGGCGGCGTGCGCACCAGGGGCTCGCCGGGCGGCAGGATGCCCGCGACCGAATGCACGGCGGTGACCTCCAGGGACTCCCGCCGGGTCAGCGGCGGCAGCACCCCGGGCAGGCGCTCCGCCAGCATGGTCTTCCCCGCTCCCGGCGGTCCGTGGAACATCAGATGATGGCCACCCGCCGCGGCGACCTCCAGCGCGCGGCGGGCCCTGTGCTGCCCCGCGACATCGGCCAGATCGGGACAGTCCGCGGGAGCCATCGCCAGACCGGTCCCCGCTCCCGCACCCGGCACCAGCAGACCGGCCAGCATGGGGTCGGGGCGGCCCTCCGGAATCCGCTCCTCCGCCGGGACCGGCTCGTCGGTGAGAACCGCGATGAGCTGGCGCAGGCTCCGCACCCCGAGCACCGAAACCCCCGGGACCAGCGACGCTTCCCCGGCGGTCTGCTCGGGCACGACCACCTGCCGGTACCCCGCCTCGGCGGCGGCCAGCACGGCCGGCAGCACTCCGCGCACCGGCCGCACCCTGCCGTCAAGACCCAGCTCGCCGATCAGCACCAGATCGGCGATGGACCTCGGGTCGATGCGCTCGGACGCGCCGAGCACCGCGCAGGCGACGGCGAGGTCGAAACCGCTGCCGCCCTTGGGCACGGACGCCGGGCTGAGCCCCACGGTGAGCTTCATCTGCGGCCACTCGGCCCCGGAGTTCACCACCGCGGCCCTGACCCGGTCCCGGCTCTCGACCAGGCTCTTGTCCGGCAGACCGACCAGCGTGAACGCGGCCACGCCCCGCTCAAGGTCCGCCTGGACCTCCACCACCACGCCCTCGACGCCCACCAGCGCCACGGAGCACGCTCGCGCGAACCCCATCACACCACCCCCCGGGCATGCTCCACGACGGGAGCGCCGCGCCCGGGCAGCACGATGCCCACGAGGTCGATACGGACCCCGCCGGGCGGCGGCGGGCCATGCCGCTCCAGCCAGCACTCGGCGAGGTGCCGCAGCCGGGCGATCTTCGCCGGTGTGAGCGCGGCCATCGGATGCTCGTACGCACCCGCAGTGCGGGTCTTGACCTCACAGACGACGATCGTGTCGCCGTCCCGGGCGACGATGTCGATCTCCCCGGCGCGTCCATACCGCCAGTTCCTCGCGAGAACCGTCATACCGGCTTCGGTCAGCAGCCGCGCCGCCGTCTCCTCGCCGTACTGCCCCAGTGCCCCCGTGGCGTTCATATCGGCACCACCTCCGGCACCGACTCTGACGCGTCAGATCCTCAGCTGTGGATCTTGGTGGATAACCCGTCCGTTGTGGATAACTCAGCCACCCGGAAGCTCTAGGTCGCTCTTGTTCAGCTCCTCGATGTTCACGTCCTTGAACGTGAGGACCCGGACCTGCTTGACGAATCTGGCCGGCCGGTACATGTCCCACACCCAGGCGTCCGCCATCGAGACCTCGAAGAACACCTCACCCTGCACGGAGTGGACCTGCATCTCGTAGTCGTTGGTGAGATAGAAGCGGCGCTCGGTCTCGATCACGTATTTGAACAGGCCGACGACGTCTCGATACTCCCGGTAGAGCTTCAGCTCCATCTCGGTCTCGTACTTTTCGAGGTCCTCGGCGCTCATGGCAGTTCCCCTTCAGCCGTACGTCCCCCTATTGTGCGCCAGCCCCTCCCGCCCCTAGACGATTTCCGGGGCCAGGACCACTGGCATATTCGGGGGACCCTCGTCGAGCAGCGTGCGCAGCAGTTCGGCGAGCTTGGTCGGGTACACCGTCTCATGGGCCGCCGTCAGTTCGGCGGAGGTCCACCACCTCAGACCCGTGACGCTGCGGCGCTCCAGTTCGGTCAGGCCGAGGGGTCCGGTGACCGTCTGTGCCGTACGCGCCAGGAAGTACCACTCGTCCTGCTCCCAGCGGCGTCCGTCGAAGGGGAATGAGCAGTTCCGACGCCACAGCACCGGCCCCAGCTCGACCTCGGTGATGCCGGTCTCCTCCGCCAGCTCGCGGAGCGCGGCCTCCTCACGGGTCTCGCCGCCCTCCAGACCACCGCCCGGCGTGAACCACCAGGAGTCGGCCGGATCGCCCGGCTCGTATCCGTGCATCAGCAGGATGCGGTCATGGGGGTCGAGCAGCACCACCCGAGCGACCTTCCGCAGCTCGCCCCCGAAGCCTGCCGGGCCACCGGAACCCCCCGAGCCGACGAGAGCGCCCGGGTCATCGGGACCGGACCCTACCCCGGACCCGCCCCCGGACCCGACCCCGGGCGCGGGCTCTCCGCCGGAAGCAGCCGCGCCGGCCGCGCCACCGGCACGGCCACCACCGGCCGGTCCGTCCGCCCGCTCACCCGGCATCCGCCGTCACCTTCCCGTCCGCGTCCCCGTCCGCGTCTCCGCTCCGGTCCACGTCCGCGTCCGGGGCACCCTTCGCGTCCCCGTCCCCGTTCCCGTCCACGTCCGTGTCCGCGTCCGTGTTCCGATCGTGCTTCCCGTCCCGGTTCCGCGCGAGCCGTCGCGCCAGCGGCCCGTACGCCGACCCGCCGAAGATCAGCAGCGCGCCCGCCACCACCGATCCGGTGATCAGCTTCACCGGCCCCAGGGGCGAAATCCCGCCGGGCAGCTCCGCGAATCCGCGCGGCCGGTCCACCAGACCGCCGTTCAGGGGCCAGGCCACCGCGTCCAGCCGCGCTTCCACCGCCGAGCGCGCCACCGACCCCTGTCCAGGGTCCTGGAGGTGCTCGCGGGAGTCCAGCGAGCCCATCCGCTCATCGCCGAGGAGGAAGAGCTGCCCCTTGGGCACGGTCGCGGTGAAGCTGTCCGGCGAGGCGGGCCCCGGAGCGTGCAGATACGGTTCTTCGATCGCCCGGCCGTTGACGGTCAGCTTCCCGCCCGCACCACAGCAGGCGATCGTGTCGCCTCCCACCCCCACGACGCGCTTGACCATCGGCAGATCGCCCCAGTCGGTGTCGCGGAAGACCACGACATCCCCGCGGCGCACCTGGTCGCCGTCGATCCGCTGCGCCAGCACCCGGTCCCCGACATCCACGGTCGGGGCCATCGAGTCGGTGGGCACGGTGTACGGCCGGTACTCCACGGCGCCCCATACGAACCCTCCGAGGAAGAGCACACAGCCGACGGCCACGGCCACGCCCGACAGCGCGCCACCGAGCCGCCCGCGGCGGTCGTCCGTACGTCCAGTTCCCATCCCAGCGCTCCCCGCCCTCGGTAACCATGATCCGGGATCTGGGACGGCACCCTACCGGGCGGTATCCCCGGCGGTCAGCCGCTTCCTGCGCCACAGCACGATGGGCAGCGCGCCCACGGCACCCATCGCCAGCGGTGCGGCCGAGGTGGCGACCGCGGCAGCCTTGTCGATGCCCGACTGGTCGTAGGTGGAGGGCACCGGCAGCGTCGACCAGCGGTTGACCGGCCAGGCGACGACGACGGCGCGGCCGACGACCTTGTCCACCGGGACAAAGCCGCGGTTCTCGTCCTTCATGTGGTAGCGGGAGTCCCGCGAATTCTGCCGGTGGTCGCCCATCACCCAGATGCGGTCCTCGGGAACCGTGAAGGGGCCGAAGGGCTGGTCGTCGCAGGGGGTGTTGCCGGGCATGACGTACGGCTCGTCCAGCGCCTTGCCGTTGACCTTGACCGGGCCGCCCTTCTTGCACTCCACCGTGTCCCCGGCGACCGCGATCGTCCGCTTGATCAGGTCCTTCTCCTCGGCCGACGGCATCAGCCCGATAAAGCTGAGGAACTTCTGCACCACATTCGGATCGGGGGTGGGCTCGCCCTCCAGCCAGCCGCCCGGGTCATGGAAGACCACGACCTCACCGCGCTCGGGCTCCGAGCCGAACCAGGGGGTGAGCTTGTCCACCAGCACCCGGTCGCCCCGCTGCAACGTGTTCTGCATCGAGTCCGAGGGGATGGAGAACGCCTGCACCAGGAAGGTCTTGATGAGCAGCGCGAGAATCAGCGCGATACCGATCAGCAGCGGCAGCTCCTTCCAGAAGGACCGCTGCTTTCTGCGCGCCGCACCGCCGCCGTCGGAGGCCGTGTCGGGCGGTTCGGGGTGCTGCCCGTCCTCCGGGGGCGGCCCCCCCGGATCGCCCGTCACGGGCGCGGGTGATTCGGCCTGCGTCCCCGGCCTGTCTTCCGGCTGCTCGTGTCCGGATCGTGCGCCGACGGCCACATCCCCCACATCCACTCCTCACTCCGTGCGAATCGCCTGCCCCGAAGAAGAAGCAGACCTACCACTCCCATAACGAGCGGGAGTTCCGCAGGGCCCGGGAGCAGGACCAATCCGTTGCGATCCTGGGGGAACACACTATTCGACGCCCGTGGTGCGACCGTCGCCCCGGCACGTGCGTTCGGGACCGACGCGTATGTGTCCGGCTCCTCCAGCCTGCGCCAGTGACCGACCGGCCAGGCGATCACCACAGCGCGCCCGACGACCTCGTCCTCGGAGACCGTACCCCGGTCCTTCTCATCGAGGTGGAAGCGCGAATCGGCCGAGTTGGCCCGGTGGTCCCCCATGACGAAAATCCGCCCCTGTGGGACGTCGACCTCGAACTTCAGCGCTGAGGGAACGTTTCCGGGATTCAGATACGGCTCGATGAGCGGTACGCCGTTGACGGTGACACGACCGTCCTTGTCGCAGCACTTGACGGTGTCCCCGCCGACCGCGACGACCCGCTTGATCAGATCCTGTTCGTCGTCCGACGGCAGCAGTCCGATGAAGGTCAGACCCTGTTTGATCTGTTTGATACCGATCGGGTCCTTCTTCTTCGGCCCCTTGTTCTCCTCCTGGAGCCAGCCGCCCGGGTCCTTGAAGACCACCACGTCGCCACGCTTGGGTTTGGAGCCGAACCAGGGGGTGAGCTTGTCCACCAGCACCCGGTCCTGGATCCGGATCGTCTGCTCCATGGAGCCCGACGGGATCACGAACGCCTGCACCAGGAAGGTCTTGAGGACCAGGGCGATCAGTGTCGCCACGATGATGAGGAGAGGTATCTCCTTGATGGCGGACCTTCGCCGCCTGCGTTTGATCTTCTTGGCCAGTCTGCGCCGTTCCGCCCGCCCGGGCAGCGGCCTGGCGGAAGCCGAGCCGGAGCCGTCCGTCGGCCTGGTTCCGGTGGGCAGCCTGGTGTCGGGCCGTTGCCCCTTAGGGCGTCCGCGCCTACCCATGGGCACCTTCCGGCGTCCGTGGCGGGTCCGGCACCCGGGAGGGAGCCTCCGGCACAGCGGCCCCTGAGGCGGGCGCCGGCGCGGGGCGACGCCCGTCCGCGGTCGGGTCCGGTACCCGGGCGAACGCGTCGGATCGCTCCAGCGAGGTCCAGCGGCCCGCCGGCCAGCCGATCCAGTCCGCCCGCCCGACGACCTTGTCCACGGGCACCATGCCGCCGCCGGGATCCCCGAGGTGATCACGGGAGTCACGCGAATTGCTCCGGTGGTCCCCCATGACCCACAGGGTGCCCGCCGGGACGACGATGTCGAAGGGGACTTCTGACGGGACGTCGTCGGGATGCAGATAGGTCTCGTCGACCGGTTCCCCGTTCACCGTGACGCCGCCCCCCTTGTCACAACAGACCACACGGTCACCGCCCACGCCCACGACACGCTTCACGAAGTCCGTCTCGTCCGGCTTCATGAGCCCCAGCGCGGCGAACACCCCGCGCACCGCGGCACCGACGGAGTTCTCCCCCGTATCCGCATCCTCCCGTACGAAGGAGCCCGTGCCGTCGAAGACGATCAGGTCGCCGCGCTCGGGCTCCGAACCGAAACGGTACGCCAGCTTGTTCACCAGCACCCGGTCCCCACTGCGCAGGGTGGGCTCCATCGAACCGCTGGGAATCTGGAAGGGCTGGATCACAAAGCGGCTGAAGAGCAGCACCAGGGTGGCGATCGCGACCCCGATGAGCGCGGCTCTGCGCCAGGACAGACCCGCGAGCCGCCCGGGGCGTGCCTCCCCCGCCCCGGTGGCGGGCGAACACACCGAGCGCGGCCCCTCCCCCGTATCCCCGCTGTCGGGAACGGAAGAGCGACCGCGCTCGGTGTGTTGCGACTCGGTGTCCATACGAGGCCGAAGCTTATCCGGCCACGCCATGGACCCCCGGGTCAGTTGTCGCGCTTCTCCTTGATCTTCGCGGCCTTGCCGCGCAGGTCACGGAGGTAGTAGAGCTTGGCGCGGCGGACGTCGCCGCGCGTGACCAGCTCGATCTTCTCGAAGATCGGGCTGTGGACCGGGAAGGTCCGCTCGACGCCGACGGAGAAGGAGACCTTGCGGACCGTGAAGGTCTCGCTGACGCCCGCGCCCTGGCGGCGGATGACGACACCCTTGAACTGCTGGATACGGGAGCGGTTGCCCTCGATGACGCGAACGTGGACGTTCACGGTGTCACCGGGGCGGAAGGCCGGGAGGTCGGACCGCAGCGAGGCGGAGTTCACGGCGTCGAGCAGGTGCGTCATGTTCGGCTGCTTTCTTCGCCGATGCCACAGGTCATCAGCGGGAGAGGATGAGGTTCAGGGGCCGCTGCGTCGAAGCGGGCGTCGTATCCCCCTGTGGCAGGGGCGCACGCCGGACGGACGGCAGCGGCCTATTCTTCCACGGCCTGCGGCCTGCGCCAAAATCGGCCTCCGGGCTCGGGGGCCCAGCCCAGAATCGAGAGGATCTCCCGGTCCTTCCTGTCGAAGTCGCCGGGGTCGCAGCGCTCGATCAGATCGGGCCGGGTCAGGGCCGTACGCCGCAGCGCCTCGTCCCGGCGCCTGCGCGCGATCTTCCCGTGGTGCCCGCTGGTCAGCACCTCCGGGATGGCCCGGCCACGCCACTCGGGCGGCTTGGTGTAGACGGGCCCCTCCAGCAGATTCGCCATCGCGCCCGGGGCGAAGGAGTCGTCCCGATGGGACTCGGCATTGCCGAGCACCCCGGGCAGCAGCCGGGCGACGGCCTCGGTGATCACCAGGACCGGGGCCTCGCCGCCGGCGAGTACGTAGTCGCCGATGGACACCTCGTAGACGGGTATCCGGGTGGCGTACTCATCGATGACACGGCGGTCGATGCCCTCGTAGCGGGCCGGGGCGAAAATCAGCCAGGGGCGCTCGGACAGTTCCACGGCGACGCTCTGGGTGAAGGGGCGACCGCTGGGGGTGGGGACGACCAGGGCGGGGCCGTGGGCACCGGTCTCGTAGCCGCTCGCGAGGACGTCGTCGAGTGCCTCGCCCCAGGGCTCGGGCTTCATGACCATGCCCGGGCCGCCGCCGTAGGGGGTGTCGTCGACCGTGTTGTGGCGGTCGTGGGTCCACTCGCGCAGATCGTGCACCCGGACGTCGAGCAGGGCACGCGCGCGTGCCTTGCCGACGAGTGAGACGTTCAGCGGTTCCAGGTACTCGGGGAAGATCGTGACGACATCGAGCCGCATCAGCCGCCGCCTTCGCCCCGGACCGTGCCCGTTTCCGTGCCCCCGGTCTCGCTCGCGGTCTCGTTCCCGGTCCCGGACTCGGTGCCGGTCCCGGACTCGGTCCCCGGCTCGGACTCCGTCCGGGACTCGGTCGCGCTGGCGTTCCCGGACTCGGTCGCGTCCCCGGACCCGGTCTCGCTCTCCTCCTCGGCACCGTCCTCGGCACCGTCCTCGGCGTCACGGCCGGAAGCGATCTCGGCGCGGTCGTCGATCAGCCCGGGCGGCGGGTCGATCACAACCCGCTGCTCCTCCAGATCGATCCCGGTGACGATCTCCGTGACGAACGGAATCATCACCTCGCTCCCGTCCGGCCGCTCGACGATGAACAGATCCTGCGACGGCAGATGGGAGACCTCGGCGATCCGCCCGACCTCCACGCCATCGGCGGTGACCACATCGAGGTCGATGAGCTGGTGGTCGTAGTACTCGTCGGGGTCGTCGGGTACCGCCGCCGGGTCCACGTCCGCGATCAGCAGGATATTGCGCAGGGTCTCGGCGGTATTGCGGTCCCGTACGCCCTCGAAGCGCAGCAGCAGCCGGCCGCTGTGCACCCGGCCGGTCTCGATCGTCAGCGGTCCGGCGGCGGCCGGATCGGTGGACAGTACGGCCCCGGGGGCGAGCCGCAGCTCCGGCTCGTCCGTACGCACCTCGACGGACACCTCGCCCTTGACACCGTGCGCACGGCCGATCCGGGCGACTACCAACTGCACTTCGCACTCTCTCCTGTCACAGGGCTCAGCAGGCTCGGGGAACTCGCCGGGCTCGCAGAGTTCATACGGGTTCATACGGGCTCATACAGCCGGGCCCAGCCTGGTTCAACGGCTTGATCGGCTCGAACGGCTTGATCGGCTCGAACGGCTCGAACGGCTCAGACGACTACGGGCCGGGGACGGCCGGATGGCCCTCCCCGCCCCGAGCCGGTGTCCAACTGTTCAGCGGACCTGGTCCACGTCGACAAGGTCGACGCGGATGCCACGGCCGCCGATGGCGCCCACGACGGTGCGCAGGGCGCGCGCGGTGCGGCCATTGCGGCCGATCACCTTGCCGAGGTCGTCGGGGTGGACCCGGACCTCCAGCACACGCCCGCGACGCAGGTTGCGGGAAGCGACCTGCACATCGTCCGGGTTGTCGACGATTCCCTTCACGAGGTGCTCAAGAGCCTCCTCGAGCATGCTCAGGCCTCGGTCGACTCGGCGGCGGACGCGGTGGTGTCGGCCGCCTCGTCCGACTTCTTGTCGGCCTTCTTGGCCTTCGGGGTGATGGCCTCGCCCTTGGGCTCGCCACCCTCAAGGGCCTTGGCGAACTCGTCGAACGCGGCGCGCTTGTCCGCCTTCGGCTCGGCCACCAGCAGCGGCGGCGGGGCCGGGAGGCCCTTGTGCTTCTGCCAGTCGCCGGTGAGCTTGAGGATCGCGAGCACGGGCTCGGTCGGCTGGGCGCCGACGGACAGCCAGTACTGCGCGCGCTCGGAGTCGACCTCGATGCGGGAGGGGTTCTGCACCGGGTGGTACAGGCCGATCTCCTCGATGGTCCGGCCGTCACGGCGGGTACGGGAGTCGGCGATGACGATGCGGTAGTGAGGCGCGCGGACCTTGCCCAGACGCTTCAGCTTGATCTTGACTGCCACGGAAGTGGTGTCTCCTGGTCTTGACGTGGTTGGGCACAACGGGATGCCACGTGGGGTTGCGGTACTCGGAGTGCCCGATGGACGCGTCAGCCGGAGGAGAGAGGGGTCCTGTGCGGCCGTCGAGTACAGCTAGCCATTGTGCCACACGCCGGAGGCGTGCCTTCCCCCAGAACCCGCACCGCCCCCGTCAGGCGGCCGGTCACGGGGGTCAGCTCGCCGCGGCGACCGGTTCGGGGATACGGAACGGCTTGCCGCAGCCGCCGCACACAATGGGGGCCTGGGCGAGGACCGATGGCACCACCCGCACATTGCGACCGCAGTCGCAGACCGCCTTGACCCGCACACCGCCGCCCGATGAGCCGTGCCGGGCGGCAGGTCCGCGGAAGGAGCGCTTGGTGTCGGAGGCCGTGGCGACCGTGTGCGCCCTGAGGGCGCGGTTGAGTCTCTCGATCGTGGGGCGGTACCGGCGCTTCGCCTCCGGGCTGAGCGCGACCAGCGAGAAGCCGCTGCTGGGATGCGGTTCCTCCGCGTGGTCGAGGCCCATCTCCTCGGCGATCGCCAGGAATCGACGGTTGTGATAGCGGCCGGCGCGCGAGGTGTCGCGGAC
>NZ_JBSGUP010000129.1:0-15745 GCF_053607985.1 Streptomyces sp. NPDC055078 | reverse complement strand
GGGCGGGGTCGGTCTCGTCCGCCACCGCAAGCGGTGAGCGGGTCAGCCGCCGCCTCCCCCTCCGCCACAGCCGCCTCCGCCGCCGCCACAACTGGAGCTGCTTCCGCCACAGCCGCCGCCTCCGCCGCCGTCCGAGCCTCCGCCGGAGGCGCCGCCGCAGCCCGAATCGCCGGACGAGGCGCACCACACCGTGGCGCCGCTCGACGAACCGCCTGTGGAACCCGAGCTGGTCATGGTGAGCGTGGAAGCCGCTGCCGCCGTGATCAGCAGGGTCTGGACCGTGGGGTCCTCCACTCCCCGCGCCCCCCGGAGCGCGACCCGGCCGGCCATGGACTTCGTACGGCTGTGCCGCTGCCGGTACCTGCTCATGGCCCGCTGCCCGGCCAGGGTGACCCGCCTCTTGGCGATTCCCGAGAACCCGAGGACCGCGCCGCTGATCAGGGCAGGTGCGACCAGCAGGACGAAAGGCACCGGTGGGCGGTCCCAGTCGAGGCTGTGGCCGAGTCCGGTGATGATGATCGAACCGGGGATGAACGCGATGGCGCACAGCACCCCCAGCACGGCGCCCCACCACGTCGTGGCCGACGACTTCTGGCCGGGTGCCCGCAGCAGCCCCCGCTCCGCGAGCCGGTCGCCGATCGACTGCACGGCGTCCGCGCGCATCACCTCGCGCCGCAGCGCTGCGAGGGAGCCGGTCGGCGCGGTGGCCAGCTCGTCCAGTACCGCCCGCTCCACGGGGGAGTTGGCGGAGCGCCGCTTTATGGAGGCGATGCCCGGTTCGGCGATCAGGATCCTGCCGTCGGCGTACAGCGCGACGATCGCGGCGTCTGCCACCCGGCCGGGCCCGGCGGCCAGGAACGACGCCTCGTACACGTCCTGGAGTCGGTAGCCCTGGCCGGCCGGCGGGAGGGCCGCCTTCCTGCGGAGGATTCAGTGCGGTGCAGGCGAGCCCCACGACGAGATAGACGAGGAATGCGAGTGTGCCCAGGTTCATCGTTGCCTCCTGATGCGTGCGTGCGGCATCGCCGCGTGAATGACATGAGTCCGGTGTCGGCCCGCACCGGGCCGGGGAAGTCAGTGCTGCGGAGGGGGGACGGTCCGGCGGAGATCTGACGGAGATCCGGTGGCGGTCGCCGTGGGCACGCCGGTCACCGGCGGTCCGCTCCGGCCTCGTACGGGCCGGGCGGGGGTGGGTGGCCACGCCGCTCCCCGGTGGCGGGACCATGGGGCGGACGGCGGGATACGAGGCGTGGGCGGCGTGCTGCGTGCGGACGGGGCGCGGGTGTCGGGTCGCGTACGCGAACGGGGCGCGGTTGTCGGGTGGCGTACGCGGACGGGGCGCGGTTGTCGGGTCGCGTACGGGTAGGGGTACGGGACTGGCAGAGCGTCGCGGGTGCGGTCAGCCGTGGCGGCAGCCCTACCCGGGCGGGGTCAGCCTCATCCGCCGCAGCCTTACCCGGGCGGGGTCAGCCTCATCCGCCGCAGCCTCCACAGCCCCCACAACCCCCGCAGCCCCCACAACCGCCGTCCGCGCCTCCACCGCCGGAACTCCCGCAGCCCGAGTCCCCGCCGGAGCCGCACCACTGCTGCGTGGCGCTCGCGGTGCCCGCCGTCGCCCCGGTGGCCCCCGACGCGCCGAGCGCGGCGGCGAGCGGTACCGCGGCTGCCGTGACCAGAACCGCCTTGAGCGCGGAGTTCTGCACACCGCGCAGACCCTTCGTGGCCACGAGCCGGGCCGGGGCCTCCTCCTTGGCGTACCGCACATCGTGAGCGGCCTCGGCGATCTCCCCGGCCCGGGTGGTCCGGCTCTTGGCGCGACTCTGCACATGCGTGGCGATCCCGATGCCGGTGAAGATGGGCGGCAGGATCACCACGATGAACGGCCAGCCGGGACGCTCCCAGTCCAGGGCGGCGCCCACGACGTTGAGGGCGATACCGCCCGGAATCGCCACCAGGCACAGGAACCCGAGGACAGCGGACCACCCGTACAGCCGCCGATGCCTGGCGTCGGTCCGCCGCAGCAGCCCCCGGGCCGCCAGGCCGTCGCCGATGCCCTGCACCACGGGCCCGCGTATCACCGCGTGCCGCACGGTGTTCAGCGAGCCGTTCGGGGCGGTGGCCAGTGCGGCGAGGATCGCGCTCTCGACCGGGTCGTTCGCGACGGGGTTGCGTACGGACACGATGCCCGGCCCGCCGATCTCCAGCCGCTCGTCCGCGTGCATGGCGGTCAGCGCGGCATCCACCACTCTGGCGGGCCCGCCGCTCAGGAACGCGGCCTCGTACACATCGTCCACGGTCTGGGGCAGCTTCGGTACGGGACCGGCCAGTTGCCGCCCCCGCAGCGCCAGCGGGACGCAGTAGGCTATGACGGCCAGGTAGACCCACACCGCGATCAGATTCAGATTCATTCGATCACCTTCGTACGAGTGCTGCTCTGGCCGCCCGTACGATCCGGGTGGTGCGCCGTGGCGGGCGCGGCTCGGCACGATCTTGCCACCAGTGGGTCAGCATGCGGCGGGCGCGGTCGTCTTCGGGACGCCCGGCGATGAGCAGATGCTCGGCGAAGTCGAGCGCGTCCCTGCGGTAACCGGCGCGTATCGGCCGTGTCCTGGCGTACGCGTGGAACGCGGCCCGGTAGCCGTCCCCGAGGATCTCGCGCAACTCCGGCGCGACCTTCGCCACGACCTGGGCCCGCTTGGCGGCGAGCGCCCGGCTCTGTACCCGCAGCCGCCGCGAGTCGAAGCCCTCGGGCGCGGGTGTGCCCGCGACCAGGGCGGACAACAGCGCGGTCTGGGCGATCCCGAGCCGCTCCCGCACGGCGTCGGTCCCGTCCTGGGGGAGGTCACCGTCCTGGGGGAGGCCGCCGGCCGGGCCGGCCGGGATCGGCTCACCTCGAACGGGGGCCGCCTCGCCGGAGGGCGCCGGGGCGGCGTCACCGTGCGACGCGTTCGCCACGCTCCGGAGGCGAGCCGGCGGCTCCGCCACCGTCGCCCGGATCGTGGCCAGTTCCCCGGCCAGCTCCGCCATCGGCGGGAAGTCGTCGTCGCGCTCCAGCAGGACCCCGGGCGGCGAGACGCGGGACCGCAGCTCGCGCAGGACGTCCAGGACCGGCTCGGTGACCGGGTGGGCGTGGGTGTCGTGCCAGACGCCGTCGCGTTCGACACCGCCCGCCACATGCACATACGCGATCGCCTCGACGGGCAGCTCGGCGAGCGCCTTCGCCGGGTCCTCGCCGCGGTTCACCTGGTTCGTATGGAGATTGGCCACATCGATCAGCAGGCCGACGCCCGTCCGCTCCACCAGCTCGGCGAGGAACTGCCCCTCCGTCAGCTCCTCGCCCGGCCAGGAGATCAGCGCGGCGATGTTCTCCAGCGCCAGCGGCACCGGCAGCAGGTCCTGGGCGATCCGGACGTTCTCGCAGAGCACCTTGAGCGCGTCCCAGGTGCGCGGGACGGGCAGCAGATGGCCCGCCTCCAGCGGGGCGGACGCGGTGAGCGGGCCTCCGGCGCGGACGAAGGCGATGTGCTCCGTCACCAGCGGCGACCCCAGCGCCGTGGCCCGCTCGGCCAGTTCCCCGAGCTTCCGGATGGACGGGCGGTCCGCGCCGCCGAGTCCGAGGGAGACGCCGTGCGGGACGACCCGGGTGCCCCGGGCGCGCAGCCGGGTCAGTGAGTCGGGCAGATGGCCCGGGCAGACGTTCTCCGCCACGACCTCGACCCAGTCGACACCGGGCAGTTCCTCCACCGCCGCCGCGATCTCCGGACGCCAGCCGATTCCCATACCGAGTTCCATGTCCCCCTCCTCCGCCCACTGTGCCCCATGACGTTGCGTGAAGGGGTCATGTCCCTGCCCACCCGGGGTGAATCCAGAAGGAGGGACGTTCAGAGATTGATTTGAGGTTCCACGGAGTTCGACGGGGTTCCGCGGGGTTCGACGGGGTTCCGCGGACAAGATGGGAGGTTCCACGGACAAACCGACGGGCGGCTGGGCGGCCGGTGGGTCCTCAGAGGCTGGTGCCCGGCTCGGGGCGGTTGGTGTTGATCGCGGTCGGCGGGCCCGGCCGGGTGGAGGGCTCCGAGGTGAACGACCCGGTCCCGGACGGCTCCGCGGGCATGGGCGCCGGAGGCAGCTCGCCGCCCGGCGCCGGCGGACCGGTCGGACTGGCCGTCGCACGGCCCGCCGCCTCGTTGGCGAGGGCGTCGAAGTCGACCATCCCGGTCGACTCCAGCATGGTGATGTGGTCGAGCACCGTCTGATTGGCGTCGCTCGCGAGCTGTCGTATCAGGGTGTTCCTGGTGGAGTGCCGAACCTGGCCTATCACGCCGAAGAACTTGCCGTGGGCGCTGCGCAGCAGATTGGCGAACTTGTACTCGTACTCCCGGCCGCTCGCCGCCGAAAGCTCCCGCAGCCAGCCCTGCTGCTGCTCGTTCGGCTGGTTCGGCAGCTGCACCCCGAGCTTGGCCGCCACATCCCGGGCCCTTCGGTCGAGGTCGGTGTGGCCCACGATGAGATGGTCGCCGGTGTCCTTGATCGCCTGGGTCGGCGCGCGTTCGATGGCCTGCTGGCCGGCGGGCAGCTCCCACAGCCCGGCGAGCCGCACCTTCACCAGGAAGTCGCGGTCGGCCGCCGACAGCGGACCCCACTGGGTCGCCACCGACGAGGCGTTGAGATTGTCCTGGCCGGTGCCGGAACGGTCCGCGTACGACCACACCGGGAACGCCAGCGCTCCCACGGTGGCGACGAGCGCCGCGATGATGAGTGCCGTCCCATTGATGCGCCGCAACACATGTGCCTCCCCGAGCCGATACGCCGCACGGCGATGAAACCGCCGAACAGGACGTGCATTCAACACGCCTGACGTCACCGGGAGATACGTTCTGGGGAACTTCCGCGTTCAGCCCTGAGGGCCGCCTCAGTCGGCGAGGGGCTGCCTCAGCCGCGCAGGGCCGGGTGGTCGGCGACCACGGTGCAGCTGCCGGGGGCGATCTCGGTGAAACCCGCGTCCCGGACGACCGGCAGCCCGCTGACCGTCAGCCGGGCCCACCGCTCGGCGTCCGGCGTCCGTACCGACAGCGGGAACCCTGCCTCCGCCCATGCCTTGCGGTCCGCGTCCGGCAGCTCCCACCACGCGAGCTGCGCCCCATGGCCGGCCTGCGCCATCGCCTTGCCCGCCGACATCTCCAGATCCGGGCTCAGCCACAGCACCGGGCCCGCCGGGTCGGGTGCGGCCGGGGGCTCCGGGTCGTCCAGATCCGTGCCGGAGACCTGGAGCCTGGCCAGCTCCCGGGGCCAGCCGTCCAGCGGGACCGGCGGGAACACCCGTACCTCCGCCGTCCCCCCGCGCACGGTGATCCCGGGCAGCTCCACCGCCCTGCGCCACTCCGAGCCCCGGGCCCGCCGTACCACTTTGCGGATACGCGCGTCCTGCCAGTCGCGCATCGCCCGCGCCCAGTCGCCTTCGCCGGCCGACCGCTCGTCGGCGAGGATCGCCAGCACCGCGCGGGCGGCGGTCTCCAGCGCGTCCGTACGGGCCGGGGGCGCGGTCTTCTCGATCCGTACGACCAGCGGCAGAACGAACTGCGGGGCCTCGTCGCGGTCGGTGCTCTCGTGCCGGAAAGGGCTGTCCGGGCTGTCGGGACCGGCAGGACTGTCGGCACTGCCAGGACTGCTGGGGCTTTCGGGGCTGAGGGGTTCGCTGCTCACACGGCGATTCTGCCAGCAGGGCGGCCACCGCACCGGAGGCCGAGGGCGCCCCCGCCCCCGGACCGCCGGGCCCGCACCGAGACCGGGTGCGGCGGGCGGCCGGGGCGGGCAGAGACCGCCGGGGCGGGTCCCCGGCCGGTGCGTGATGGGTACGGAGGTTGGCGGAACGGTGGCGTCCGGGTGAGTATGCACCCCATGAAAAGCGACCTCTTCGCCTCGGAGAACATGGCCCAGCAGGCCACCGTGCCCGGAATGACCCAGCAGAACGCCAAGTCCGTCAAGTACGCCGTCAACGGTGAGATGCACGCGCGGCAGGGGTCGATGATCGCCTTCCGCGGCAACCTCCAGTTCGAGCGCAAGAGCCAGGGCATAGGCGGCATGCTCAAGCGCGCCGTGACCGGCGAGGGCCTGCCGCTGATGGCCGTGCGCGGGCAGGGCGAGGCATGGTTCGCGCACGAGGCCGCGAACTGTTTCATCGTCGACATCGAGCAGGGCGACGCGCTCACCATCAACGGTCGCAATGTGCTCTGCTTCGACTCCAGCCTGTCGTATGAGATCAAGACCGTGAAGGGTGTCGGCTCGGCCGGCGGCGGCCTTTTCAACAGTGTCTTCACCGGACACGGCAAGCTCGCCATCATCTGCGAGGGCAACCCCATCGTGATTCCGGTCACGTCCCAGCAGCCGGTCTTCGTGGACACCGACGCGGTCGTCGGCTGGAGCGCCCATCTGGAGACCTCGCTCAACCGCTCCCAGTCCTTCGGCTCCATGGTGCGCGGCGGCTCCGGCGAGGCCGTGCAGCTCATGCTCCAGGGCGAGGGCTTTGTGATCGTACGGCCCAGCGAACTCGTCCCGCAGAAGGCGTCGAGCTGAAACTCCGGGGGGTCGGCCGCCGCTACGGGCTCGGCGGGCCATGGGTGCTGCGCGGAGTCGATCTCGACCTGTCCGCGCGGTCCCTGATCCGGGTCATGGGCACCAACGGCACCGGCAAGTCGACCCTGCTGCGGCTCATCGCCGGAATCGACGCCCCGACCGAGGGCCGTATCGATGACCGGCCGCGCACGGCGTACGTCCCCGAGCGCTTCCCGGCCGTCCTGCCGTTCACGGCCATCGGCTATCTGACCCACCTCGGGCGTATCCACGGCCTGGGCCGCCGGACGGCCCGGGAACGGGCCGCCGAGTGGCTTGAGCGCTTCGGGGCCGCCGGACATGCCCGTACGCCCCTGGC
Source organism: Streptomyces sp. NPDC055078 (assembly GCF_053607985.1). Taxonomy (NCBI): domain Bacteria; kingdom Bacillati; phylum Actinomycetota; class Actinomycetes; order Kitasatosporales; family Streptomycetaceae; genus Streptomyces; species Streptomyces sp. NPDC055078. The sequence continues at coordinate 8,817 of NZ_JBSGUP010000129.1, read as the reverse complement.
CGAACTCTCCAAGGGCACCAGCCAGAAAGTGGCCGTGGCACAGGCCCTGCTCGCCGGGCCCGAACTGCTCGTACTCGACGAGGCGTGGACGGGCCTGGACGCCGATGCCCGCGCCTGGCTCGACCGCGCGGTCGCCGAACGGGTCGACACGGGCGCGATCGTCGTCTTCGTCGACCACGATCCGCTGCGGCTCCAGGGCCGCGCGGACGCGGAGTACGAGCTGACCGACCGCGCCCTGATCCGCCGTCCGGAGTGGCCAGGCCACGGCCCGCCCGTACGCGTCGTGGCCTCCGGCCCGCCCGGCGCCATCCCGCCGGACTCGCTGCCGGGCACACCCTCGTACGAGAAGGCCCCGGACGGCACCGCCGTGTTCACGGTGCCCGAGCCGCACTCGGACGCGCTGCTGCGCGCCCTGCTCGGGGCGGGCTGGCACATTCGGGGCGTCGAGAGCCGCGAGAGCGAGGCCGAGGTCAAGGGCGCGGACGAGGCCAAGGCTGAGGGCGCGGACGAGGCCAAGGTCAGGGTCAAGGCCAAGGCCAAGGTCAAGGAGGAGGACGAGGGCGTGGTGAAGCCCGGATGACCGCGCTGTTCGGCTATCAGACCGCACTCCTGCTGCGCACGCAGCGCTGGCTGCCGCCCGTTCTGCTCTACGCTGTTCTGCTGGCCATCGGCGTCCAGCCGGGCAGCCCCGTGCTCGACTCCTTCGGCTACGCCGCCGCCGCACTGCTCCCGGTCACCGCCTGGCTGGTCAGGGTGTGCGCCACCCAGGAGCCGTCCGCGTCCCGCGACATCGCGTCCGCCGCGACGGGTGCGCCCCGGCTGCATCTGGCCTCCCTGCTCACGGCCGTGACCTGCGCGGGCGTGCTCGGCCTCGCGGGTACGGCACTGGTCCTCCTCCTCGGCGACGCGAGGAGCGCCGACGGCCGCACCGCCGTCCCCCTGCCCGGCGCCGCGACGGCGGGGCTGCTCGCGGCGGCGGCCTGTCTGCTGACCGGCGCCGCGGTGGGCGCACTCTGCACTCGCCCGCTCCTGCACAGCCGGGGCTGGTCACTGTCCCTCACCGCGCTGCTCGCCCTGCTCGCCCTGGTGATCACCGGCTCACCCGCGCGGTCCGCCGTCCACGCCCTCGTGTCCGGCTCGCACACCGGCACCGTACGGCTGCCCCTGCTGCCCCTCGCCGCCGCCCTGCTCCTCGCGGGCCTCGCGGGCACGGTCGCCTGCGCGCTGACCCCGCTGCGCGCCGGGACCGGCGGCGCGGACTGAGCACACCGCGCGGCGCGGACCAAGCACACCGCGATGGGCCCGCCCGGCGCCCGTCCGTATGCTCATGCCATGGACGAGCCGTACTGCCGCACCCCGCCTCCGGCGCGCGAGGCGGCCGGCGGGCCACCGTTCGCCGAGTGCGTACTGTGCCGCGAGCCGACCGACTACCCCGACTCGGTGAAGGGTGCACCCCTGTGCCCGGTCTGCGAGTGGCAGGAGGCTCAGCGGTCGGCCTGCTCGGGGTAGCGGATTGCCCGGCTCTCCCGCTGGAACCGGCGGTAGAAGTCCACCATCACCGCGGCGGTCGGCGCGTAGCGGACGAGGACTTCCGCGATGGCCGCCGGAACTTCCCCCGGGGGCTCCCCTCGGGTACAGCCGCGCACAAACGCCCTGCGTTCTTCCGGTCCGTACCCGTACAGAGCGGCGGCCAGCCAGGTCACCAGGTGCGTGACGGTATAGGACCGGTCGTAGGTGCGGTGCTGGTCGAAGAAGTCGGCCTCGTCCTGTGTGAGCTGGAAGCGCGAGGAGATCGCAAGGCCGTAGTCGGCGAAGAAGAGCCGCTGTCCGTCGGTCAGGATGTTCTCGAAGTGGGCGTCGAAGTGCAGCAGCCCGCGGTCGTTCATGAACGAGATGCCGGCTTTCAGCTCGCTGTCCACCATGGCGCAGGCCCGCTCGGCCACCTCGCCACCGGCCTCGATCCGGCCGCCCAGCCAGTCGTGCAGGTTTTGCGGGATGTACTCCAGGAACAGCGTGAGGCTGGCCGTGGACTGCTGGAGGGCCTCGATCCGGCTGCGTATCTCTGACCCGCCTCCCCAATAGGCGACAGCTCGTTCCACGTCGGCCAGTTCCTCGGGAAGCGGCCGTCCGAGGTCCGGGAGCACCCGCCAGTGGTACATCAGGGGGAAACCCTCGTAGTCTCCCGCGATCACCCAGTCCGTCGTCATGGTGTGCACGGCCAGCTCCCGCCAGGCTCCGAACCCCGGGCCGCCGATACTGCCGACGCCGTAGTGGCAGAAGTCCGGCAATCCGAACAGATTGGCTGTGGAGTGAACGTTCTCCGGCCTTCGCTCCAGATCGGTCAGTCGTACCTGCTTGACGAAGACCGCTGTCCCGTCGACGTCCAGCAGCACCGTCTTCCCGCCGATCCCGGAACCGATCGGTGTGGCGGCGTCCACGAGTTCGCGCAGTCCGCGATCACCGCAGAGCGCCAGCGATGCGGAAGCGGCGCCATGCGCGGCCAGGCGAGCACCGCGGGACATGTCGGGGCTCTTCACCTATGCCTCCAGCCGGGCACCCGCCTGACGTGCGATCGCGTCAACGAACACCCGGGCGGGAGCTGCCCGCCACCCTACTCACGCCGAAGGATCTTTCCCTGGAGGTCCTCACCGCGCACGCAGTCCGGGAGCGGCGTAGCCGTACACGATGACGCCGACGGCGTGCCGCAGCCGCTGCCGTTCCTCCCCGCCGAGGAAAGGGCGTGCGAGTGCGTCGTAGAGCAGGCCGTCGAGCTGCGCGACGAGCAGACGGGCGTGCTCCTCGGGGCGTGCTGCCCGCCGGCAGCCGGGCGTGGGCGTCCACCGCACGATGGGTCAGCCCGCGCAGCCCCTCCGCGGCGGTGACCTCGATCGCCGCGTCCGCCGCCCGCTGCTTGCGCTGGGTCTGCCGTGGCCGAAGCGGTGCTGTGCCCATGGAAACATTGTGCGGCAATCCGGATCGGGCGGTCCGCGAAGGAGTGCGCGCCCCGGTGGCCGGATGGGACTTCGGCGGCACTCTCCAGAGATCGTCGCAACACTGGTGTGGTGGCACGATCGTAGGGGTTGCGTCAACGGCCTGGCGGCGTGGACCGGATTTCCCAGTTTGGGTCCATCGCTGAGAAGGCTCTGAGCCTTGCGTCCTACTCCGGTCGACGGATGTGGCGTGAGCGGTCAGGCCATAGTCTCGCCTTATGACGTCAGATGACTCTCGCCCCAGCGGCCCTCGCAGCCCAGAGCAGCGCAAGCACGAGGCGCTGGAAAGGCTTGCGCGGGACAACGACGTGTGGGTCGCCACTGCCGACGACACTGGTGAACCGTGCCTCGTTCCCCTTGCCTTCTGGTGGGACGGCGAGGCCGTCTGGCTTTCCACCCGTGATACCAACCCGACCGGGCGGAACCTGGCCGCCTCGGGGAGGGTCCGGCTCTGCTTCGGTCACACTCGTGACGTGGTCATGATCCGCGGCACTGCACGCATGCTGACGCGGGAGGAACTTCGGCCTGGGGTGGGCGATGCCTTTGCCGCCAAGGACGGCTGGGATCCACGGGAAGACCACCCCTCATATGTCTGGTTCCAGGTCATTCCTGACACCTTGCAGGCTTGGACATCAGTTCCTGAAATGAGTGGACGCACGCTCATGCGCGCCGGGAAGTGGCTGGTCTGAGCCTGCGAGAGGGGCAAGCCGCAAGAAGCCGGCCCAAGCGCTCGGCCAGGGTCTCCCAGCCGAGCGTTAGCCTCTGTGGGTCGGTCGCTGATCATCACCATCGGCGCGGTGCAACTCGGCTGCCGCTTGTGTGCCTGGCGATGCGGGCGTCGGGGGGCTCGTATCGACGGGGATGAAACACGCCCTAGCAGGCGTCACCGTGAGGTTTGGGCAACGAGTTCCCCAGCGACCCGAGGACTTCGCTGGGCCCGGCACGGAACCGGGTCGGTGGTGTCCCGCCCTGGATCTGGTGGCCGACAGCGGGCTCGGCTTCACGCACTCGCCCGAGCAGCCAGCATGAGTGCGAGAGGCCCGGCTGGGAGGAGGAAGCGGCCCTCGGCGGCGGCTCGTACGGCTTCGTCCATGGGCCACCACGTCAGCTTGAAGTCCAGTTCGCTGGGGGTCAGCTGCTGCGGGCCCAGAGAGAGCCGGTGCGCCTCGAAAAGGTGGACACGGGCGCGCGAAGCGAGGGTGATGGCGTAAGAGCCCAGCGGGCTCCACGCTTCGGCGGTGATCCCCGCCTCCTCGGCGAGTTCTCGCCGGGCGCACTGCTCCGGGGTCTCGCCGTCCTCCCTGCGTCCGCCTGGCAGAAACAGATATTCGCCGCCGTGGTCGGGGAAGTGGGCGGACAGGATCGCCGCCTGCCCCTTCTCGTCCACGGCTACGACCACGGATGCGTCGCGAGCAGGGGTGCTGGTGCTGTCGTCGCTCATGCGACGCGAGAGTAGCGGTGTGTCAGGACAGCCAGGCCGCGAACGGGACATTGGTGACTTCCGGGCGAACGATCCCCCGCCCCCAGCTGCCGCGAGCCGACCGACTACCCCGACTCGGTGAAGGGTGCGCCCCTGTGCCCGGTCTGCGAGTGGCAGGAGGCCCAGCGGTCGGCCTGTTCGGGGTAGTGCCTGCGGGGCGGGTCGCGAGCACCCGGAGGGCGGGAAGCCTCTGCATGGTCCGGGATTCGGCGAGGCCGATGCGGTCCAAGGCGTGGGAGCGGTCGGTTTCGGGCCTCGGGACGCTCACACGAAAGTGACCTCGCCCCATACCCTGACAGCGACGAGCTGTTCAGAGAGGGGCCAGGCCGTGTCATCTCGTGCTACCCCGGACCCATACGCCGACCCGATCGCCTTCGGCCAGCGGCTCCAGATCCTGCGCACCCGGAGAGGGCTGACGCGTGACCAGCTCGGCGGCCTGACGGGCCGGTCCGGCTCGTGGGTGAAGGCGGTGGAAACCGGTCGTCTGAAGACACCCAAGCTGCACATCATCCTGCGGCTGGCCGAGATCCTGCGGGTAGCAGACCTGTCCGATCTCACCGGAGACCAGTCCGTGCGTGTCGCCCTCTTCACCGGCCCCGGCCACCCCCGCCTCCGCGCGGTCAAGTGCGCGGTCGACACCTTCCCGCTGGACGCCGACCGCGAGGCACCGCCCACAGCGCATCTGTCCGCTCGGCTCGCCCGCGCCTGGTCGGCCCGGCACTCCTCGCCTGAGCACCGGGAAGTGGTCGGGGCGCTGCTGCCGGAGCTGATCCGCGATGCGCAACTGGCCGCGCGGCAGGCGGAGACCGGGCCGGAGAGGCGCGCCGCGCAGGCCGTTCTGTCCGAGGTCTACAGCCTCAGTCAGTTCTTCGTGGCATACCAGCCGGACGCCGCACTGCTGTGGCGTGTCGCCGAGCGGGGCATGGTCGCCGCGCAGGAGTCCGGGGATCCACACATCATCGGGGTCGCTGCGTGGCTCTCGGCGCAGGCGCACCGGGACGCGGGAGCAGCGCACTTCGACGCTGCCGATGACGTCACCTCGGCCGCGCTCACCCAGCTGCGACCGCTGCTGCCGGACGCTGATGACGACCTCCGGGCCATCACGGGTGCACTCGTCTTCGAGGCCGGATACACAGCGGCCCGCCGCGGGGATACGGGCACGGCATGGCGCTACTGGGACGACGCCCGGCGCATGGCCGAGCGGTTGCTTGAGGGTTACTACCATCGGGTCACCAGCTTCGGGCCCGCGATCATAGGAGCGCACGCCGTCACCGTTGCCGTGGAGTTGAACCAGGGCGGGGAGTCCGTGCGACAGGCCGCCGCGTCGGACTCGATGACGATCCCCTCCCGACCGCGCCGCGCCCGGCACCGGATCGAGGAGGCCCGCGCGTATCAGCTGGACGGGCAGTCGGACGTCGCGCTGGCGACGCTCGCGAGGGCGTACAAGGCCGCCCCGGAGACGATCAAGTACAACGGCTATGCGAAGCGGATCGTGCTGGAGGAAGCCGAGTCGAAGCACCCCGAGCCCCGCCGTCGGGCCGCCGCTCTGGCAGTGAAACTCGGCCTGCTGACCGCTTAGTCGAGGGGGCACGAACTGTGCCCCTGGTTCTCCTTCCGGGCTCCTACCGTCGTCGGAGCAGTGAATCCGCTACGGAAGGGCGAGCCCGTGATGACGATGAGTGTGTACCGGTTGGGCCCGGACGGTATCCGGGTCCCCGTATCACCACGGGTGGTCGTGGGCGATCCGGTAGGCCCCGGTATGCCTGTCGCACCCGGCTGGTCGTCCGCGTACGCGCGGACCGTGTGCGTTACGTGCCGGGAACAGCGCGGCCTCGTCGCCCTGGCCGATGTCGTGCGCGGGGAGGCGCTGTGGAGCGTCTGACGGTGGACTCGCTGTGCGGAGAGCTTCGCCCGCAGGCGTCCTTCCCGACTCCCCAGGAGCGCCGAGCATGCACTCGGTCAGCCGTCAGCGGGCTCCGCTCCGTGCGCGGCGGCGATCTGGTCGATACGGCGGGCGAGGTCGAAGTCGGCGGCCGTAAGCCGGTGTCCCGCGTCATGAGTCGTGATCCCGAACCGCACCGTGTCCCATCTCAGATCGATGTCCGCGTGGTGGCCGATCAGCCGCTCGACATCGGCAACGTGCACGATCATCGCCACGCCGCCGTGATATCGGATCCCGTACGTGCGGGTGATCTCCTCGCCCTGGCGCTGCCACCCGGGCACTGCCCGTAGAGCTGCGGTGATCTCACGTTCCGTCAGCGGTATCGGTACCTCAGCCACATCAGCTCCCCTCCGTCACAGACGCCAACACCTCAGCGAGGTCCCGGCCCACCGGCGCATCGTGCCACGGCCGCATCGCCCGCTCCAGTGCCACCATCTCCCGGCGCAGCCGTGCCGACCGGGTCTCGATCGCGATGTCCGCGACCGTACGGGCGATCTCCAGCGCCTGGTCCGGCTCCTGCGCGGCTGCCGCTGCGGTCGCGTGCCGTGCGAGATACACCCCCCGGTCCCTGCGCGCGGTTCCTGGGACGACGGTCAGGACCTGGGACCACAGGGACATCGCCTCGGTGCCGAGGCCGAGACGGCCGTAGCAGGTCGCCCGCTGCACCTCCAGATACCCGGGGGTCCGGCGGCAAGCGTTGCCCCACGGGAGGTCGTCATCGACCCGGGGCAGGTGACGCCCTGCCTCATCGATGAGCCGGTCCACCGCGGTGCGGTCCCCGATGAGGCTCGCTCCGTGCGCCTGCTGCTGAAGCGACATGACCCTAACTTTCGGGGCGAGGCGGTCCGCGTCGTCGAGGGCGGCTTCGCAGAGGTCGATGACCGCAGGACCGTCGCCCAGGTCAGTCCTGACCTGGGCCTGATTGATCAGGCTGTACCCGATCAGGTGCGGATCGCGGGCCCGCATCGCTATCTCCTGTGTCACTCCCCGCCAAAAGGATGCCCCGTCCATGTCTCCCGCGTCCTGGTACAGCCAACCCACCAGCGCCGCGTAGGCGGCCCCGACCTTCAGCAGCCCCCGACGCGTTTCCCCCTTCGCGGAGCGCACCAGCTTGTCGATCAACTGGTACTGGGCGCTGACGGTGCCGATGAGGTCATGCGGGCCGAGGAGCATGTCCGCTCGGTAGTGCCCTTCGAGCTGCTCCTGGAAGTACGTGATGAGAGCCGGGTCGACATGCTGCGGAGTGACCGGCCCCGTGGCCAGGGCGGCAGCGGTGACCGATACGAATGCACGGCGTTTCACATCGTCCTCTTGATGGTGCTCGGGCTGGATCCACCCCGGCGGCGGGGGAAATCCCAGATCCTCGGGCCAGCGGCCGAGCGCGTCGTGCAGCACGATCGCCGTCTCCTCGGCCGGCCAGCCTGGGCGAGGTCCCTCCCACCGGCGCCAGGTCCGTGCGGACACGGTGAAATGCGGGTCGTCGAGGAGCCGTTGCCCGTGCTGCTGGAGCGCGTTGGCAGCGGCCTCAATCGTGCGCCAGCCACGCCGGAGCCTGGCGGCTCTGAGTGCGTCGTTCCGGTCCATCCGACCAGTCTGAGGGGTCATCACTCGTATCCTCGGCCGTGGCCGCTGCATGGCCACCGGTGGCCACTGCGTGGCCTAGTCGTGTCCTCGCGTGCACGCCCATCATCCTCGTGTGACTACCGAACGTACACAGATCGCGACGGAATCTGCCCGTTGGGTCGGTCGCCCGTCCGGGCCGCCGTACCGGCAGGTGTGTTCTGCCGATGTCTGCCCGAGTGGTGGTGATCGGCTACTGCTCGCCCCGGAACAGGGCACGCAGTCGGTTCGGACGGTGGAGTGCACCCGGTGCGATGCCGTGCCGGACAGCACCGAGGGCAGGCTTGGCCTGGAGGCGTGGGCACTTGCCCACAGCAGCACGACCGGGCACGCCGCCTTCGAGGCGACCACCACGGAGCACTTCCGCGTCACCGCCGGGGGCACGTCGTGACGGGCGAGTACTGCGTCCGATGCGACCGGCCCATCCTCGGCGAGGCCGTCGAGGTCGGCGAGCCCGAGGGCATGTCCGGGGTGAGGCCGCCCGCGTACGCCCACCCGGAGTGTGTGTCGCGCCCGCCGCAGGGCCTCCGGCGGTGACCACACCCCCCACCCTGTGCCGGACTGCCGTGCCGGGACGTGCCCGTGCCGCCCGTCGCCGATCTGACGTCGGACCAGGCGATGGGCAGGACCTGCTACGCCTGCGGACAACTCCTCACCTCCGGGGCGGTGCACGCCGGGCGGGCCCGGGGCCGGTCCGGCGAGCACGTCCTCGACGCGGAGTTGTGGGCCTGCCCCGACCCCTGTCCCTGAGACCGCCCCGGTCCGTCCGCGCATCCCCCGTAGCG